>CALRGQ010000020.1 GCA_943357915.1 Candidatus Peribacteria bacterium | reverse complement strand
AAAGATCCGTTCGTTCCAGCCAGACATTGTCCATGCGCATACCATCTCACGGCAAATCGGATACGGTTGGATGCCGAAAATGAAACGCCATGGCATCAGACTTATTGTGACGTGCCACGATGTATCACATATTGCGTACGGAAAAATTTGGCCAGGGAAAGCGCCATCATGGCAACAAGATCTGATGCGTTACCGATGGTCATGGAACCCGTTTCGTCACGTACTCATTCGCTCGTTTCTAAAGTCTGCAAATCACATACTCACAGTCAGCGATGCATTAAAAACCGAACTCAAGTTACACAAATTCCCACCGATGCAGACGCTGCATAATGGCATCGATCTTGCCTTCTGGAAGCCATCGGTCACAAAAGACAACGCACGACGAATGTTGAAACTACCGACTGACAAATTTCTCTTTCTGCTCGCTGGAAGAATGGGGTACGACAAAGGTTCAACGCTGATCGCGGCCACGCTTCCGAAAGATGCAGATCTGGTGCTAGCCGGAGATCGTTTCTCGGACGAATTCGCTCCCGTGAAAGATCGGATGCACATCTTCTATAACCAATCTGCGGAAGAGATGCGCCTGCAGTATGCAGCCTCAGACGTTGTCCTCGTCCCCTCTCGCTGTTTAGACTGCTTCCCGACTGTCTGCCTGGAAGCAATGGCAATGCAGCGCCCCGTGATGGCCACAAGCTGGGGCGGAGCAAAAGAATCAGTAGAACATGACAAAACTGGTTGGATTCTGGACCCTATGGATGAACAATCCTGGAGAGAAAAAATGTCGTGGTGCTTGGTCCACCCGAAAGAACTTGCTGTTGCCAGAGAATCCGGACGGGCAAGAATGGAACTCGAATTTTCCATCGGAATGATGGTGACCAAACTTGAGGAAATTTATGCACGCTCCTGAATCACGTCTTGATAGACGGTCTCCAATTCTTTGGCTTGCCTCTGGATATTGTGCTCTTCCGCCCACGCTCTGCATTCACCGGATTGAATGCGGTCTTCCTCAAGAATCCATCGCATACACTGTGCTACCTCATCCGGTACATGTGGGTTTACAAGATAACCTGATCGGCCATCGCTGATTGCATCTTCACATCCTGAATCTTTTGGGCCGATCACAGGTACGCCGCGCATATTGGCCTCCAGAAATACCAATCCATATCCTTCAAAATGCATACCCTCAGAAATACTAAGCATGATGAACAGATCCGCCTCAGCATACTTTTCTGCAAGTACAGCATCAGAAACATGGCCATGTAACGTTACAGAATTTGTGAGGCCAAGTGCCTGTATCCGCTGTGTAAGTAAGCAACCATAGTCTTTCTCTGGAGGCGAACCGAGAAGATGCAGATGAAACGGCATTCGTGATGTTTTCTTGAATGCGCCACATGCTTCAATAATTTCACGAATTCCCTTACGTGCTTTGAGTGCACCAACAAAGACAATCTGCTTCACCGGATTTTTCTGATGCGACTCCGGTGCAGGAAGTAGAGGTGTTCCAAGCGTCCAGATGACGGTTTTCTTGCGGACAGACGCAGCAAGGTCTCTATCAAGTTCTCGCAATCTCTCACTTAGACGAGTGGCCGTGTAGCGGCTTATAGAAAGAATCCGACAACTACGATGATACACACGCATCATGAGCCACCGCGTGATGCCTGACGCAAGTGGCACCAATGCGTATGTGCCGTTGATCGTGAGAACAAGTAATGGCGCACGACGCACGAACGTCGCAGCAAGCGCATATGGCTCGGTCATGATATGCAGCACGTCAGGCTTCCACTCTGATGTAACCTTTTGAAGCGCTCGCCACGTACGAAAAAAGGCAAAGGGATTTCTGAGAACCGTCAGCGGCGGAGGTAGAAGTGCGTACTCGATGCACGGAGCATTGTCAGAACTTTGGTGCACAAGAGCACGAACGTCGTGTCCGAGTGCACGCAAACCCTGAACACTCTGGAGTGCCTCAGTGCCCCATCCTTCACTTGGCCGCAGATGCGATGCGACGATCAGGATTTTCATGCTGCATGCGAAGAAAGTCGCTGAAGATCACTCTCCACCATCATCGAAACAAGACCATAAAAATCCACGGATGGTTTCCATCCAAGAACTTTCGTAGCCTTAGAAATGTCACCAGTCAGATTCCCCAGCTCAACGGCTCTGCGATACTGCTCATCAATCCGCAGGTATTTTTCATAGTCACGGATACCCGCCGCTTCAAATGCGACCGTCACGAACTCGCGTACCGAATGGCTTTCACCTGTCGCTATGACATAGTCATCCGCCTTGTCCTGTTGCAGCATAAGCCACATAGCCCGAACAAAATCTCCTGCAAAGCCCCAATCACGCTTGGCGTCCAGATTGCCAAGTGTCAGAGTATCGGCCAGTCCGAGTTTGATACGAGCGACGCCATCGGTAATTTTCCGGGTAACAAATTTGGGATCACGCAGTGGCGAGTCATGACTGAACAAAATGCCCGAACAGCCAAAGATACTGAAACTTTCTCGGTACATGACAGTGGCCGTATTGCCGAGCATCTTTCCAAGTGCATACGGACTGCGCGGATGAAATGGCGTGCTTTCGTTTTGTTTTTTCCCATCGTGGCTCTGGCCAAACAACTCACTACTGCCAGCCTGAAAAAACTTTGCCTGAGGAGCATGATGCCGAATGCCTTCCAGTAATCGCACAACGCTGAGGCCATTGGCATCTATTGTCTCCATAGGACTCTCCCAACTCACCACAACAGAGGACTGTGCCGCAAGATTATAGATTTCCGATGGCTGGATACTCTTGAGCATATTGTTCACAGATTCCTGATCTCGTGAATCTATGATCTCGAGTCGGACGGACGATTCGATACCAAGTTCACGAAGTCTCCACAGCTTCTCTGGAACAGACAACTTCACCGTTCCATAGACCTCATATCCTTTTTCCAGAAGAAGCTGCGCCAAATACGCGCCATCCTGACCGGCTACGCCTGTAATGAGAGCCTTCTTTCCAGACATACAATGATCATACCGTAAGTCACGCAACATCACTGTTCTTCACGATGTGCGGTACGGGCAGCGGCATGATGAAATCACCTTTATAACCGCGCTTCTTGAGGTTCTTCATGAGCTCCTCACCGATGTGCCAAGAGAGAAGCAGCGCGTACGGCGGCTGATCCTCATACAGTTTCGTTTCTTCCAACACCGGAATGTTCCGTCCCGGCATGAACTTGCCGATTTTTTTAGAACCTTTGATCTCCATGACACACGGAATAAGGCCATCATCCAGACCAACGTAGTTTACGAGTGTACTTGCACGTGACGGTGCACTGATAGCGTAGACCTGCTGGCCTTTGGCTTTGATGTCAGCAAGCAGCTTGTAAAGCCCCAACTTAGAATCCAGAATTCCTTTACGGAATCCCGCAATCCACGATGTGCCAGTCAGTCCGGCCTTCTCTTCTTCTTGTAAGACCTCTGCAACAGAAGAATCAATGGCGTACTTTTTGCCTCGACTTGCATACACACGAATCGATCCGCCATGCGTGGGGATTCGCTGCACTTTGAAGACCGTAAAGCCGTGTTTCTCCAGTAAAAACTTGATGCTCTGAAGTGAGTAGTAGCGTAGATGTTCATGATAGATTGTGTCGTACTGAAGTGTCTTGATGAGATCAAGCAAGTAATGTGACTCGGAAATAAACACACCGTCGTCTTTCAGTAACCGGACAATATTCTCGACAACCGAATTTGGCTCGAGAATATGCGCAAAGACGTTAGCAGCCGTGATGACATCAGCTTTGCCGTGACTCTTGAGGACTGTGTCAGTCGCTTCGGTACCAAAAAATGTCATGAGTGTTTCAATTCCTGCGGCCTCAGCCAGCTTCGCCGTGAGTGACGGTTCAACGCCGAGAACTTTGTGTCCGCCATCTTTAAAGTTCTTCAGAAGCGTGCCATCGTTACTGCCGATATCAACGATGAAATGTTCAGGTGTGAGTCCAATCATCTCTTTTGCATTGCGATACAAATCGGCAAAATTCTCACGGAGAATTCTGGTCGTGCCGCTCGTGTACGGATACTCGGGCGGAAACACGAGCGACGGGTCAGCCGTATACCCAAGCTGCACAAGCGTGCACTGCTTGCACCGGAGCATGTCAGCTGGGAAAAAGTTCTCTTTGTCGTGTGGACTATCCAGCGTGTTCATGATGTTCACGGACGGCAGAAATCCGATAAAAATAACGGACTCAAGGTCAGGACATCCGCAGGTTTGGCACGCAGAGACAGGGCCGTAGAGTGACATGATTAGGAAGGGAAAAAGAGAGCGGGTTCAGTGATGTTGCGCTTCGGTGCACGATTCTGAATGTACCAATCTACCGTAGGCTTAAGGCCGTCTGCGAGGCTAAAATGCGGCTTGAAACCGAGCTTTGAGAGCTTAGAGATGTCAGGACAGCGTCGCAAGGTAGCGCCCGGCGCCTCAGGCCCACGAACGACTTCGATACTGAGCCCCATCTGATGCGCAATCTGCATAGCAAGTTCATCAATACGAACTTCTTCCAGCGTGCCGATGTGATAAATCCCAAGATGTTCGCCTTTATCAACCATGAGAAGCAGGCCCGCCGTAAAGTCATCAATATAAATAAAAGAACGAGTTTGTTCACCCGAACCTTGAATCGTAAACTTAAGCGGCTTGTCTTTGGATGTTTCGGAAAGCTCCTGCAGACGTCCCACAAACTGGGGAATGACATGTTCAAAGCCCATCGCAGGACCGTACACGTTATGTGGCCGAAATACCGTGACACGCTCAAAGTGGGTACGACCGTAATTGATGGCCATGAGTTCACTAATGATTTTCCCGCCGCCATACGAATAGCGAGCATTCAGAGGATCTGGCACCGAAAGCGGCACCGACTCTGGGGTCGGAACCATGGGAGGAGTCTGATAGACCTCCGAGCTGGACGCGAGAACAAAATCTTTCACGCCTTCTTGGATCGACGCATCAAGAACGTTGACCATCCCCTTCACGCCGACATCAAGAACGTACGCCGGATACTTGTAAAAATATTCCGTGCCATTCACAAACGCCAAATGCATCACACGGTCAGTCCCCTTCACGGCTTTCCGAACGAGTGCCGGATCACGAATATCGCCAGCGATAATCTCCACATCTTTTGCCGATGATCCTAATTTGTCTTCTGACCCACGTGACGAGTTATCAAGAACCCTGACGTTCTCACCGCGCTCCACAAGTGCTTTTACCAGCGATGCGCCGATAAAGCCTAAGCCGCCGGTTACCAAAGTCTTCTTCATAGCGAAAACACTCTATTTTGAGGCCTTCCCGATGTCCACCCAACTTCGTGCCTCAGCAGACGCCCGCACGCCCTCCAGAAACATCTGTGCACGCACGCCATCTTGGAAAGAAGGGCCGAATGTCCGGTCATCGTCTGTGATGGCAATCACAAGACGCTCTGCCAGTGCCTGGAATGGCGGAATACGCGCATCGATGCCATCAGGAGGTTCCGGATCTTCGTATACAACTTTCGCGGTATCTGCAGTCGTACCTTCGCGGACCTGCAGCCTGCTTCCGTATTCTGGTGAAACGCTTTCCAGTAGAAGTACGCCTTTTTCGCCACGCACCATCACGCTGAGGCCGGCACCCTTGGGATCAACATTCGACAGAAGAATCCTCACCGGAATCTCGTACTTTCCTTTCAGGTCAATCGTCGCATGATCTTCACTCGTGACCGGTTTCTTTTTCCCATCATCATCTTTTCGCTCTGTTATCGTCGTGCCCAAAGTAGCTTGTACTTTATCGAGGGTCCCAAGAAAAGATTCTGCAAGATTGTAGAGATGAACGCCGAGTGCTGTGAGAATGCCACCGCCTTGCTCTTTGTCACACTGCCATCTCCAGGGACGTTTTTTGTCAGCCCACGTTCCGACGATCCATTTGAGCTCAGCAAAGACAATGCGCCCGGTTACACCGGTCATCAGACGACTCATAAAAAATTTGAATGCGGGAAGTTCACGGAATTCAAAATCAATCGCATGGATGATGTGACCGGCATTGGCTTCCTTCAAGAGTTCCTTCGCAGCAGCAACACTCATCGTAAAAGGCTTTTCACAGAGCACATGTTTACCGGCCAAGATCGCAGCACTGACGAGTTTTTGATGGTCTGCAGGAGCAGTTACGATACTGACGAGATCGATATCATCGGACTCGATCAGTTCTTCAGGCGATGCAAAGGCCATCGGAAGCTTAAACTTCTTCTGAAGCTCCAGAGACCTTTTCGGATCATGTGAAGCAATACCGATAACCTCGCATTGTTTGATTGCCAGAAATCCAGGGAGCTGTACGGACGCCCCGAAACCGGTACCGATAATGCCGACACGGACTTTGTGAGCTGTCATGCAAACAGGATGGTACACTAACCGCAATGTCTCAGCTGGTTTCCATCGTCGTACCTGTCTTCAATGAAGGGGAGAATATCGCGTCTTTCTTGCGAGAGCTCGAATCTTCGATGAAAGAATCTCACGAAATCCTCGTTGTGCACGACTTTCCGGAAGATAACACGTTGCCTGCAATCGCCGCGATGCAACCGCAGTCGCCAAACGTCCGTCCTGTACACAACACGATCGGACGCGGCGTTCTGAATGCCTATAAAGCTGGTTTTGCTGCAGCACAGGGCGACGTCATCGTAACAATGGTATCCGACAAAGCAGATGACCCACATGATGTCCCCGCACTTGTACGGTTAGTTCGGAGTGGATTCGATGTCGCAGCTGGTTCACGCTACATGCACGGAGGACGACGCATCGGCGGACCTCTTCTCGGACGCACGCTCTCACGCACTGCGGGGCTGACGCTCCACTGGTTCGCAGGCATTCCGACGCACGATGCGACGAATAACTTCCGCGCCTATAACAGACGGATCCTCACCATACCCATCGAGAGCAAGGCGAGCTTCGCGCTCGGACTTGAGCTCATGCTCAAGGCGCACTGGAACGAATGGAAGATCACCGAAATACCAACCGTCTGGCAAGACCGAACTGCGGGTAAATCAAACTTCCAACTCTGGGCATGGCTTCCTGAATATTTGCGCTGGTACTTGCTCGGTATGCGCAGGGCTTGGTTGCCGTGGACGATAAAGGAGAAGACTGATTGACCGTGTTCCGGTTTACGCCGAGAATGACCGCGTCTCTTCCTTATGTCTCCACAAGATCAATCCATCGTCATCGTCGGCGGCTGCGGCCATGTTGGCTTGCCACTGGGTATGGCGTTTGCTGACAAAGGCTTTGTGGTTCACTTGCTCGATATTAATGCTGAGAGCGTGAAAAACGTGATGGCGGGCAAGATGCCTTTTGTTGAAGAAGGCGCGGAGGAACTTCTGCCAAAAGTTTTACAATCAGGGAAGCTGAAAGCAACGACCGACATCGCGATTTTAAAAGAAGTCGATATCGTCATTGTGACTATCGGCACTCCTGTAGATGAATACCTAGACCCGTCTGTCAGTTCGTTTGATACATCAGTCCACAAGATCGTGAACGCGATGAAACCAGGACAGCTGTTAGTCCTCCGAAGCACGCTCTTCCCAGGCGTCACAGATCGTCTTGGCCGTCAGCTGCAGGATATGGGTAAGAGTGATATCGACCTCGCGTACTGCCCAGAACGCATCGTGCAGGGAAAATCACTACAAGAACTTGCTGAGCTTCCACAGCTCATCGGCGGATACTCAGACACAGCTGCCAGGCGTGCTTCTGAACTCTTCAAAAGCCTTGCTCCGATCTCGATCTTCATTCGTCCAATCGAAGCCGAACTCGCCAAGCTCTACGCCAACGCATGGCGATACATCAACTTCGCAATCTCAAACCAGTTTTGGGTCATCGCACAGGAATTCGGAGCCGACTTCGACAAAATTCACGCAGGTCTCAGGCAGGATTACCCACGCATGAAATCATTTGCGCGTGCTGGCTTTGCCGCGGGACCATGTCTACTCAAGGACACCATGCAACTCGGCGCCTTCAACCACGGTTCGTTTGTGCTTGGCCAAGCCGCGATGATGATCAACGAAGGTCTTCCGTATATTTTGGTACAACGCATCAAAGAAAAGCATGACTTGAGCACAATGACCGTCGGTTTGCTTGGAATGGCCTTCAAGCCGGAGAGTGACGATAACCGTAGCTCGCTCTCATACAAACTGCGGAAAGTTCTTGAACTTGAAGCCAAAGAAGTTCTGTGTGCGGACCCGTACGTGAAATGTGAAGGCTTAGTGCCACAGGAAGAAGTCCTCGCCAAAGCTGATCTGATCGTTATCGGGACGCCCCATGAGATCTATAAAAACATCGCATTCAAGCAACCGGTTGTCGATATCACGCACACGATTACCAGATAATTTTATAGAGATTCTGGTTGTATGACTGAGGTGCGTCTTTCATGAGCCTTAGCGGCATTTCTCGGTGTAGATACTGATAGAGCACATCGGATCTCTGTTCCAAGGTCGGGATCAGAAGATATTCCACATGTTTGCTCTTCAGATACTCCTTGAGCGTTCCGTTACGCAAAGCAACAGCAACTTCAGGATCTATATTGCCGGCCAGATCCTGTACCAAAACATCCGTAAACATCGACACACGGCCGTAATCACGCACGCCGACAATAGTTCCTGCCGGCAGATTGGCTTTCATCCAGTCGATCGTGCTCCAGAAGAATGCGTTCTTTTCCGGATCAGGCATACCGATATAACTGAGATACGGAGCCGACGGAAAACGTGATGTCATCTGGTAGTGCTTATATGACGCAAGAAGAATAAGGCTAGCTGTAACGACAGCCACCGCAGTCTTGCGCCACATTTCGGCCGGAATCTGCCACACAAATGCTGCGATGAAAACAAAGAGAATATGCGCAGCGGGATTCAGGTACCGGAGACCATGAAGATCAGCAAAATACCACTGGTACCCCGCAAGCATACCAAGAAAAACGGCAAGGTAGATGATGGTGAGAATACCGAATGCACGCATACGCTTCTGTAGGGTTCCATAGACAAGCGCCGCCAGAGCGAAGACGGAGCCACCGGTTGCAACTGTGAGCAGATTTTCCAGCTGAAACACATTCCAGAAAACTATCTGTAGATACGGAACCGGAGAGAAATGATCGAACGAAAAATTATGCATCGCGAGCGCCAAACCTCTGCGTCCTACTTGGTTGCCCGGAAAAGGCGAACCTGTTTGTATGAGTTGCCACGTCATGAAGAACCCAAAACAGATACCAGACACAAGAACCGTACCCAGCATCCACCGACGCAAGTCTGAACGTGCATGCCTGTCCGAACGCCAGTATTCGTAGAGCTTGACGCACAGAATGCTGAAGACGACGAAAATGGCATCACCGCGTGTCATGAGCATCAGTCCTGCAGAAAGCCCTACCAAACATCCCCAGGCGAATGATGACATGCGTGCCGATCTTCCGACATCGAGAGTGAGAGCAACAGTGAGAAGCACGAGAAATGTGAAGAGCGCCGTATCCATACCGTTCATGGCATTGAGAAATGCGTTGGCGGTGAATGTGGAGAGAAGAAAAGCAGTCCACGCGATCCGACGGTCTTGTGTCAGTTTCTGCGCAATATGAAAGACGACGACTGTGGCGAGTGCGCCAAGCAGCGCAGACTCCATGAGTGTCGCCCGAATCGCAGCTTCTTTACCAAGAAAGAAATGATTGAGCGATGTCAGATAGATCCAGAAGAACGGCGCGCCAGTGGTTGGATTAATCCCATCGAGTGAAAAGCCTGCGCCCATCCCCAAATTTCTAGCAACTCGCATCTCGATGAAACTGTCATCGATGAGCCACGTCATATTGGCGAGTCCGCGTACGGACGTCATCAGAATGAGAAAACATTTTACAAAAAGCACGGCACCGGCCGCCCACCAAATATGTGAAGGAAACGTTGGCGCTTTTCGTCGAAACCACAGCATGGGTAGCACTGTATCAACCGAGTAGCTGATCCGCAATCCTGTCTCCGGCTTTACCGTCCCACTTCTCTGGGATCTTCACGGAAATTTTCGCCGGTTTCGCGGCAAACGCTAGAACGAGATCGCGGTCTGGCTTCACATCAGGATCGATAAGAACATTACTGCCGCTTTGTATCGTCGCCGGACGTTCAGTATTGCGACGAAGCGTGAAGCAGCGCTTACCGAGAAAAGTCGCCTCTTCTTGAATGCCGCCAGAATCAGTAAGAATAAAATCTGCCAATGTCACGAGTTTCAAAAATTCTATATACCCAAGCGGGTCAATAGTTTGGATTTTTTCGCTAAGCGTAAGTCCATGATTTTTGAGTGCTGCCTGCGTTCTGCGGTGCAATGGCAAAATCAACGGACACCGCTCGGCAATGTCTCCAAGAAACATTATGACTCGTTCCAGCGCCTCTTTATGATCGACATTCGAAGGTCTGTGCAACGTAGCAATGGCAAAACGCTGGGGCAAGTCGAACGGAAGACGAGCGAGATCGATCGAGGGACGCATCCGTATCAGAGTGTCAATCATCGTGTTGCCAACGAAATGCACGTGACCTTTGGCACCCTCTTTCTTCAAATGATCGACGCCAGATTGTTCAGACACAAAAAGCTCATCCGCAAGCTGGTCAATCTCAATCCGATTTAACTCTTCCGGCATTTCTTTATCGAACGACCTGAGTCCAGCCTCTACGTGCCCTATTTTTATGCCGAGATCCGCAGCAGCGCGAGCAGCACCGACGGCACCGTTCACGTCTCCGTACACCAAAACAATATCAGGACGCACAAGTTTTAAAAACGGCTTCATGGCATCGGCCGTCATCTGGATCGTCTCTTCACGATTCGCAGTACTTTTTATTCCCAAATTCTCATCCGGCTCCGGAATACTCAACTGCTGAAAGAAAATATCCGATAGCAGCGGATCGTAATGCTGGCCGGTATGCACGATCATATGTTTCACGCCTTCGCGCGCGGCAAGTGCATGATGCACTGCAGCGAGCTTCACGAAGTTCGGCCGTGCCGAGGCGCTACTAAGAACCGTGATCATAACGAAGGCAGTCTAGCAGCGTTCAGGATGCGCTCCATGCGTTTCTCCCATGTGAATTGTTCCACATGCGTGCGTGCGAGCTTGGCTTTTTTCATACTATCTTCCGGATGATCAAGAGCTATCCGGATAGCCTCCCCCAAGGATTCGCCACTACCAGTCTCGCAAAATGTAACCATAGAAGAATCAACGGCATCATGGAGCGGCGGCAGATCTGCAGCGACAATCGGTATACCTGCAGCCATGTACTCAAAAAGCTTGAGCGGAGAGGTGTCACGCTGATAGAAAACATGATTCGATTTTGGTGCCGGGTAGACCAAAATATCGGCAGCAATGAGAAGAGTCGGAATTTTATCGTGTGCGATGTAGCCAGTGAAATTCACGAGTGGCCTCAGGTCATCTGACATGGAAGCCATGAATTTTTCTTTCTCAGCATCAGGCCCCCCGGCAATAACCGCACGGAACTCCAGTCCTCTCTCCTGCAAAAGCTCGAGAGCAGACATAAGTTCCGGAATGCCTTTGGAAAGGCCCATCGACTTCAGCTGTCCGGCATACACAATAAGCGGCGTCTTTTCGGTAACTCCAAGCGATGTCCGCGTGTCTTTTGCTGATGGGAGCGCCTCAAAATCATGAAGATCAACACCATCACCTTCAACAATCACCGGCACATCGGACACCCCCATATCAATGAGCTCCTGACGCATGGGAGACGTCAGTGCGACGATGAGCTTGCATGACCGCAGTAACCGCAAAAATCTGCCCCTGCCAATACGTGGAATGCGATGTAGTTCGATGATCACCGGAATACCGAGGCTTGTGACGTACGGCAAGAGTTCTGGTGTGCGTGTATAGAGAACGTCAAAATCTTTCGGACGACTCTGCAAAATTTTTCGCATGTTTTTTCCAAGAAGATACGTCGTCAACTTAAGCCCCAGAACACCCGGAGCCCACCATGCAGCTATGCCATCAGTAGAGCCGATGTGATGCAAGCGCACCGGAGAGGTCATACCGTAATAGGATTCAAACGATTGGCTGATGACGTTTTTGCGAAAAGGCGCGAAGATCTCAATGTTGTGCCCCATACCAATGAGTGCCTCCGTGACCTTGGCAATCTGATGGCCGTGCGCACGCTCACTAGGCAGCCGTACGTTAGTGCAATAGGCAATGTTCATCTTCCTGAGTGTAGGGCGACTTTGTTTCGCGTCAAAAGAAACTGGAATCATGGTATGATTTCATCGTATGGCGCAGAAAAAAGCACTCATCACCGGCATCACAGGCCAAGACGGCTCGTACCTTGCAGAACTTCTCCTCGACAAAGGATATGAAGTTCACGGCCTGGTGCGCCGCGCCTCGACGTTCAACCGTGGAAGGATTGATCATCTCACAGGTTCGTCCACCACAAAGAAGCCGCTCTTTCTGCACTATGGTGACCTGAGCGACTCAAACTCGCTTCTCAGGATCCTCACTCTCTCCAAGCCTGATGAAATCTATAACCTCGGTGCCCAGAGTCATGTGGGTGTCAGTTTTGAAATTCCGGAAAATACCGGCGACATCACAGGTCTCGGCGTCACGCGCATGCTGGAAGCACTCCGGACCAGCGGTCTTCCTGCAAAATTTTATCAAGCAAGCAGCAGCGAACTGTATGGCAAAGTAATGGAAACACCACAAAAAGAGACGACGCCGTTCTATCCGCGTAGTCCTTACGCGTGTGCCAAAGCGTATGCGTACTATCTGACCAAAAACTATCGCGAAAGCTACGGCATGTTTGCAGTCAACGGTATTCTCTTCAATCATGAATCACCTCGTCGCGGGGAGAGCTTCGTTACACGCAAGATCACGATCACGCTTGCGCGTATGCTGGCGGGAACGCAGGACTGCCTATATCTCGGAAACCTAGAAGCACGTCGTGACTGGGGCTATGCCAAGGAATTCGTAGAAGGAATGTGGCGCATGTTGCAACAAGACAGGCCTGATGATTATGTACTCGCGACCGGAAAAGCTCACTCCGTTCGGGAATTTTTAGAACTCTGTCTCACGCATGCAGGATTCGCCTGGACCAAGTCCGGTACCGGAGATGCAGAAATTTATGCAGACAAAAACGGTAAGGCAATCGTGAAGATTAATCCCCGCTACAAACGTCCGGCTGAAGTAGATCTGCTGGTCGGTGATGCCACAAAAGCAAAGAACGAACTTGGATGGGAATCAAAAACGACCCTTGAGGAGCTCGCAAAGATCATGATGATGGAAGACTGTAAAAAAGTAGGTATCACGCTCTGATGACTATCCATGTCCCCGAAACGCCGTGCACTCATCATCGGCATTCATGGACAAGATGGTAGATACTTATCTGCACTGTTATCAGAAAAAAACTATGAGGTTCATGGCATAGCGCGAGCACACAGCATCATGCAGCCTTCGGACCAACAAAATTCATCTGTCACCACTCACTGTGGAGATCTTTCCGATGCTCACTCACTCACACACATTATCAGTACTGTATGCCCCGACGAAGTGTACAACTTGGGCGCACAGAGTCAGGCAGCACTCAGTGTCAATATTGCCGAAAGTACCGGTGATATCACAGCTCTCGGGGTAACAAGACTACTAGAATCACTGCGAGAAACTGCACGTCATGCCCGTCTCTTTCAGGCTTGCAGTAGTGAAATTTTTGGCAATACAACCGTCAGTCCTCAAGATGAAAACACTCCGTTTGAACCCAGAAACCCCTACGCCACGGCTAAAGCCTACGGCTTCTATATCACAAGGAACTACCGCGAGAGTTACGGCATGTTTGCGGTCAACGGCATCCTCTATAATCATGAATCTCCGCGACGTGATGAAAGCTTCGTAACGCGTAAAATTACACTCTCGATCGCGCGTATTCTTGCCGGAACGCAAGAATGTTTGACTCTCGGAAATTTGGACGCAAAGCGCGACTGGGGTTACGCCAAAGAATTTGTAGAAGGCATGTGGCTCATGATGCAGCAGGAAAAACCCAACGATTTCGTACTTGCCACGGGTCATCGTCACTCGGTACGCGAATTTTTGGAGCTCTGTCTAACGTATGCAGGCTTCCGATGGACAAAGTCAGTATGGGAGATGATGAGGTATATAAGGATGCTAAAGGCAATGTGATTGTAAAAATTGATCAGAGATACAAGCGTTCGGCAGCAGTAGATCAGCTCGTGGGTAATGCCTCCAAAGCAAAAAAAGAGCTTGGATGGCAACCAAAGACCACACTCAAAGAACTGGCCGAGATCATGATGTTCTCAGATATGAAAAATCTAAAAATCACGGCCTAGGGATCATGTATTATACGTCCATGAAGAATGTACGAAAGTTCATCGTCTCGGTTCTTAGGCTTCCCATACTCCGGCAAATCGCATCTCTTATTCTGGGCGGTATCGTTCTTTTGATGACGGCTGCGAACAAAAGCTGTAAAACGGGCAATCAGTTCATCGTGATGCAAGTGGGCGGACGTGGTGGCGCGGATCCGTACACGAAGTGGCTGAGATTACAGCGAAAAGTAAAAACTATTGGGGTCGAACCGGAGTCTACTGGGCTACAAAAAATGCGGGCAACAAAAGCCTTCGATTGGATCGTGCCACATGCGCTCGCGGATAAAGAAGGCACGGCGCCCCTCTACATTACAAAAGCACGCGGCTGGTGCTCGCTTCTGAAACCTGATGCAGCAGCCATTCAACGTATCGTGAGTCCGCTTTGTTGGAAGACGCGACCATTTGAGGTAGTGCATACCGAGATGATTCATGTGACGACGCTCGATGCGCTGCAACCGAAGCTTCCGACCATTGATTTTCTTCAGATCGACGTACAGGGTGCCGAACTTGCGGTACTGGAAGGCGCACAGGAAACACTCAAAAATATTGCGATATTGGAACTCGAAGTACGCTTCTATGCAATCTACGAAAACGAGAAGACATTCAAAGACATCAACGAGTATCTGAAAGACCAAGGCTTCCTGCTCTTCCAGATGACTCGCCAAGGAGCACTAGAATTTGGCTCTACATTCGTCGAAGCAAACGCATGTTGGTATAACGTACGGATAGCACAGGAAGATCCGGAACGTGTGGCTAACCTACAACGATATGCAAAGGCAAAGCACGACCTATACGCAAACAGTGCGTTGCGGCTCCTCTGCGACATCCGTTCGACACAACATTTGTCTTCCACCGTTCTCGCATAGATATGGAGACAACAAAAAAACAGCGCATCCTCATCCTAACGCCGTGGGCTCCTTACCCGATGCCAGGTGCATGCCAGCAAGATCGATTTTGGGGAATGAAATTCATGCAGCAGCTCGGACATGAAGTAAAAGTCATCGGCCGTTATCACGATTTCCAGGACAAAATAGAATTACAGACGGTATTCGACCGTGAAGGCGTTGATATGATGCTAATCCCGCACATGAAAGATGCGTGGAAACTATTACTGAAAAAACCCTGGCTGCCTTTTCTGAACCCTGGCTGGCTCGATGGCGCAGCACTTGAATTCGCAGATCCTGAATACATAAAAGCCGTAAAACGCATGATTGAAGAATTTAAGCCTGATGTCGCGTGGCTGGAATACTGCAGTCATTGGCCGATGGCAGACATTTTCCACTCGTACGGAATCCCCGTGATTCTTAAATCATCAAATAACGAAGCTGCGCAGTGCATGGACGATCATGACCGCAGCATCGTGTCCGTTCTCAAAGCGATGCCGAAATACATCAGTGAATGGATGGTCGCAAAAAAAAGCGATATGGTTCTGGCCGTATCACCGAACGAAGAACGTTGGTATAAAAAGCTAGGTGCAAAAAAAACGATGACTCTACCGCTCAGAGGACTCTCACGGTGTCTTGTGGAGCGTGCGCATCATGACAAAGACGTCCTCGACGTGGTGTATCTCACCTCAAATTACAACATGGGTCATAACCGTGTGATCGTGGAATTTGTGTTGCGTGATGTTATCCCACTCATACAGAAAACTATGCCAGGAAAATACCGTTTTCATATCACTGGCCGTAAGTTCCCGAAGGAATTTGAAAAATATCTTGGATCAGACGTCGTATCTGTAGGCTTTGTGCCCGATATCAGCGTATTCCTGAGCACGATGGACATCGCACTTTCGCCGTGGATCACCGGGCAGGGTATGCAGCAGAAAGTCTTCGAGCCACTCTGCCGTTCCATCCCTACCGTGACGACTAAAACTGGCGGGTATCCGTTTGAGAACGACAAAGAGATTCTGCTCTGCGCCACTGTAGAAGAATACATCGCAGCCTTCAGAAAACTGATGAGTACAGATGAGCGGAACCGCCTGTCACACGGTGGCTACCAGAAAGCAAAAAGCCTCTTCTCGGAGGATGTACTGAAAAAAATTATGACTGATGCCATCACCCAAGTGACGACACGCTGATACTGCCGTATAGTTCAGTCATGAAACCGGTCTCAGTCGGAATCGTCGGCCTTGGCTACTGGGGACCTAATTGGCTCCGCAATTTTGCGATCCAAGAAGGTTGCACACTCGCGTGGGGCTGTGACATGAACGTTGAACGTGTTACCAAATTTGCGCGTCAGTATCCGGCAACTCGCTTCACAAAGAACGTCACGGACATGCTGGGAGATAAAAGCCTTGATGCCGTGATCATCGCAACTCCAACAAGCTCGCACTTCTCGCTCGCAAAAGCAGCTCTGGAAGCCGGAAAGCACGTCCTCGTGGAAAAACCGATGACCGGAACATCAAAAGAAGCGGCACAGCTTGTCAGTCTCGCGAAGAAGCAGAAGAAAATGCTTCTCGTCGATCATACGTTTGCGTACACCGCTTCGGTTCAACGGATTGCAGAAATGTCGCATGAGAAAAAATTCGGGGATCTTCTGTATTTTGATTCCACGCGCATCAACTTAGGCCTCATCCAAAAAGATACGAACGTACTCTGGGATCTCGCCATTCATGATCTTACGATTCTTGCTGCCATCAGAGACTTGTCACATGTCACGGAAGTCTTAGCAATCGGGAGCGCGCATTACGGCACACATGTCGAAGACGCTCACTTGCACCTGACATTTACAGGTGGCTTCGCAGCACATATTCACGCTAGCTGGCTTTCCCCAGTCAAAATCCGAAAGACACTCATCGCCGGACGCAAAGCGATGATCACGTATGACGATATAGAGCCAAGTGAGAAAATTCGTCTGTACGATAAAGGCATTGATCATGATGACACAAAGCCGGATCCGTTCTTTCCAAAATATCGCAGTGGCGATGTGCTCATCCCTGCGTTACCAATGACAGAAGCACTCTCAACCGAAGCGAAGCATTTTCTGGAGTGCATCCGTGGCAATGAAAAGCCGATCGTCTCCGGTGAGGATGGCATGCGAATGGTACGGATTCTGGAATTAGCGAACGAATCTTTGAAAAAGCACAAGCCAGTAAAGACTGGGTTTTAGAACGATGACCGCACCCGCGGAGAGGCGCTCTGTTAGATGTGTGATAATCAGAGCGGCCGTCCCCGGCCGCGGTTTTTAGCCAAACGTCTTTCGGAGCATCAGCCCCGTCATCGCCCGATATAGTCGCCAGTGGTACCGGACATACCGCCAGTGATGTGCAAATGGGATCGAATCTTTACGAAACATTTGTGGTGACCGGAGGAGAATCCTTCCTATGAGAGCAAGCATGATGAGTGGCTCACGAAAAAGCTGCCACCGTACAAACTGGTTCCATGTGTAACCATCGCGCTTGAGCCGTTCTATTTCCAGTGTCAGGTACCGATCATCTTTCGAGCGCATGTCGCCAACAGACGGTAAAGGCACATAGAGAGGGCTCTTGAGCGAAATCTCTGTAAACGACGCATCATATTCATACTTTTCATGAACGGTTTTGCCTTTTCGGAGCGTCGCACCGCTCGCCTTGTTGTGAATGCGAGGCATGATGTCAGGTGATAGATGTCCACGCGTCCGAGGAATACCGTCGATCACCGGAACGCGTGGAATCTTGATAATCGTTTTCGGCGCAGCGGTTTTCAACACCTCACGAATTTCAGCCGCAGCTTTAGGACTCAGCTCTTCATCGGAATCAATATACAGAACCCAATCATGCGTCGCAGCCGCGCGCTGCTTGAGCCGAATCTCCGTAAAATCTTTCACCCGAACGCTCTTCTCGTCCGTCTCGTACTGCTTGAAAACTTTGGCGCCAAACTTCTTGGCGATGTCGACCGTGTTGTCCTCACTATTCGCATCATGCACAACGATTTCAGCAAACGGCTCTAATGGCTGTAAGCATTTTTCCAGCGTTCCCGCACTGTTGCGAGTGAGAACCAGAACCGAACATGGAATTTTGTCAGTCATAAAAAAATTTAGAAGATAATTTCCCAACTTTCTCTTCGCACTGGTCGGCAGCCAAAACTCTCTTTAAAGAAAAATAGGCCCTCATTAATTTTCTTGCCGCCATCTTCGGTAGAAACACCAAGATGCAGAACCTGCCGCTTCTCGGAAATCGCGAGACGAATGGCCTCGGCCAAGAGAAGATGCATCGGATGATGTTGCTGCGACGTATATTCCTGAGCCATATACAGCGTATAGAGCGCACGATCATAAATCGTCACCAGCACGATACCTCCAACCATCTTTGTGCCTTCATACGCCGCAAGCAGCCGGAAGCCTTCGGGCAACAATGCATGCAATTTTTGAATTTCTGCCAGCGTATGCGTGGGTTTGGTGCCGTGACGACCGGTGAGCACACCTTCAAGAATCGGCCAGAAGGTCGCAAAGTCGTTGGAAAGCTTCACAGTAACCCCTGCACGCTCAGCCTGACGAACCATATTCCTACACTTGCCAGTCAGAGATTCTAAAATATTTTTCTCAGCAAGATCTGACACGTCGATCGCACCATCCATCTCGCAGCGCGTCATCAAAAATCCACGATGAAACATCCAATAAAGCTGATCCTCAGAATACTCCGCCTGAAGACTTGCAGGCGGCAAACGCAACATCGAAACACCAGCGTATTTTTCCTGTTTCGCATAGCCAAGAACTGCATCAAGCATCGCTCCAGTTTCTTCCACCGATGCATCAGAACTCAAAACAAGTCCGCCATAGGAAGCTCCAGGGTGTGCGACGAGCATCTTTTTACCAGCTTCGTCTCTCATGGCAGCCGGCAATAACCCAAGAATTTTCTCACCGTCCATAAGGATAACAGATGCATCGTGGAAACGACCCTCAGGATGATACGACAGAAATCTGCGGGTATGAAAAATGGTGCCGTTTCGTGCAGTGCGCACAAAGGCGTCCCATTTCTGCTCAAACGCGCCAGTGTAGGGAACAGCAGTGATACTCATGTGCGAGCGGGTTTCATAAGACTCATCGTTTGGATCGATTTGCCGTCTTGTATGTCCTCGGACTGTACTGCAAATCCGGCTTTCTCATAGGTACGGAATGCCCGAGCATTGGTTTTGAGGACCTTGAGGATAATCCGTTTGAGACTCATGGACTCAAATCCGTAACGAACAAGAAGCCGCACCGCTTCGCTGCCATAGCCCTTACCAATGTAATCCGGATTGCCGATCGTAATCCGTAGCGTCGCTTCTTGCCGCGCAGGATCTATATCAACAAATCCACAATTGCCGAGCAGTATTCCATCTGAAACGGCGATGATAGAGAGAAACTTACGATCCGCTTGCTGCACACGTTTGAACCATTTCATCTGGTCTTCCAGCCCCGGTACGCGCGGGTCATCAATAAGCGACCGAAGTTCTTCATTCTGGAGCCACATGCAAAATTTCGTCTGATCGGCCTCTGTCATAGGGCAGAGTGCGACGTACGAGCCTGAAAGGACGGTCTTCCTATTCATCTCGCTCATCTTACAGGGAAATTCGTCTCCTGTTATGCTCATCATAGACCTGTGTTAATCATCCCTCTAACTTTGCACTTTTCACTTTCAACTTTACACTGATTTCATGCCTGTCCCCTTCCTTGATCTCAAGGCACAATATCGTTCCATCAAACACGAGATAGATCCCGCCATGCAAGACGTGATCGACAGTTGCGCGTTTGCCCTTGGGCCAGCCGTTGAAAGATTTGAGAAGGCATTTGCGGAGTATTGCGGCAGCAAACATTGCATCGCGGTCGGTAACGGTACATCAGCCATAGAACTTATTTTGATGGCTCACGGCATCGGACAGGGCGATGAAGTCATCACGGTCGCAAACTCGTTCTTCGCCTCTGCAGAAGCTATTTCGTTAGTCGGAGCCACTCCCGTTCTCGTCGATTGCTCAGAAGATGATGCGCTGATTGATACAACAAAGATCGAAGCTGCGATCACACAAAAAACTAAGGCGATTCTACCGGTACACCTCTACGGACAGTGCGCCGACATGGACGTCATCACGATACTCGCAAAAAAGCACAAACTGCTCGTGATCGAAGATGCATGCCAAGCTCATGGCAGCGGCTACAAGGGGAAACGCGCGGGGAATATTGGCGATGCTGCAGCATTCAGTTTTTATCCCGGCAAAAACCTCGGCGCATATGGCGAAGGCGGAGGCATAACGACAAACGATGATGCCATCACAAAAAAAATCCGCATGCTGCGGGATCATGGTATGGCTGAGAAGTATAAACACGCAGTCGTGGGAAGAAACGAACGCTTGGACGGTATCCAGGGCGCAGTCTTAGACGTAAAACTAAAGCATCTGGAAGCATGGAACACAGCTCGTCGGACACATGCAGCATTGTATCAAGCACTGCTGAAAAATAACCCGAACGTCACGCTCTTTCAAACTCATCCGGATCGCATTCATAACTATCACTTGTTTGTCGTGCGCGTGAAAAACCGTGATGCGGTACAAACCAAGCTCAAAGACAAAGGCATCCAAACTGGCATTCACTACCCGATTCCTATCCATCTGCAAGAAGCATATGCGGGCATCTGGAACACAGGCGACTTTCCGGTGGCAGAAAAACTAGCACCGGAGCTTTTGTCGTTACCGATGTTTGCGGAACTGACAGAAGAGCAGGTGCGAGAGGTGTGTGAGAACCTTAAACACCTTTCCTGATATACTCCCCCATCCTCGCAACAAGCCCCGAAAGACTGTGATGCTCCTCGACAATGCGGTACATCTCGTCCGCATCCATCGGTACATGCTCTCCGTGCGTTTTGATAAACTCAGCCACTGCTTCCGGTGTATCGGACACGGGTGCAGCTAGTTCCCCTCTCCCCTCGGGGGAGGGGTTAGGGGTGGGGGCCAGTCCGATAGCTTCTGCATTCGCAGCAGTCGTCACTGGATAGCAGCCACAGGTCATTGCCTCCAGCATCGTCTTATCGATCGTCTCTGAAGCCATGTTCATGATCAGCCGATGCCGAACGTAGATCTCCGGCAGTTTCTGCATCGGAACCGAACCGTGAAATGTGATGCGCGACTGCAAACCCAGATCGGAGCTGAGCTTCGTAACCTCCGCGACATATTCCGTCTCGGCTTCGATGCCGTAGACATCCAGTGTGTAGGCTGCATCGAGCAACGCAAGTGCGCGAATGATGATCTCCAGACGCTTTGACCGGCTCAAACGGTGAACGACAAGCAGCCTGTGGGGATGCATGGCAAGATTCCGGCGCTTCGGCCAGAATGCGAGGTCAATACCATGGCCAAGAACGATTTTTTTGGGACTGCCTTCATACTGCGGCAGGCTTTGCGGCGTTGCGCAGAAAAAACGCTTGCCAAAGAAACCAAAGAGTCTAACTCCTAGCTGCATCTTGTAGTGCGTATACCAGAGATACGCCGGAATGCCCCGCACCAACCACCACCAGAACCCAAGTGCATACCAGACTGGCGCCATGTGAACAAAAACGCGATCATACTTCTCATGAGTGATAAGTTTCCAAAACTGGATCACGGACTGAGCACGCGTCGCACCGTTTTCTTTGCCGAGCGAATGTACCGGAAATTCAAACGTCTCGTCCGAGCTCTCTAAGCAGATCACTGATACTTCAAAGCCTTGCCTAATAAATTCACGCACCCACAGAACACCGAATGCGTCCTGTGCCTTAAGTTTTTGGGTGATAAAGAGAATGCGCATGTCGTTTGTATTGTAGAGACGAGCGGCGCGCACGTCTCTACACTCTTGTAAAAGACTTCAGGAAATCTGCATACGCCCGAATGGCAGCCTTTTTTTCAAACCTCTGCGTTACCAATGCGGCCTTTGCACCCATCGACGCAATTCGCTCATCATCCAGTAACAAGGCCTCGGCCTTCTTCGCAATATCCTTAGCCGTCCCGTCCGTAAACATACCGTTCACGCCATCTTCGATCACATCCGGCATAATCCCCACTTTCGTAGCAAGAACCGGAATTCCAAGCGCCATCGCTTCGATTGCAACACGTGGATTACCCTCACTCTTGGAATTCATCACAAATACTTTCCCAAGTGCCATTGCAATAAATACGTCCTCCTCGGTGCCTAGCCAAGCCGTGATATCAACCCTTGAAGTAAGCCCAAGAGATTCAATACGTTCCCCCGCTCTTTTCTTAAGCGGCCCATCCCCAATAATTTGCAATCTTCTACCTGGAAGCAATTTTATGGCCTCAATTGTTTCGAGCAATCCCTTATTTTCTACGAGTCGCGCACAGAACGTAAGATCGTATAGTTTTTTTCTATCTTGAGTAACAGAAAGGTATCTGTGATTCAAATACACCGAAGAAACGACGTGTATTTTTTCAGGCGCAACACCCCACATAATGAGTAAATTTTTAACGGTCTCATTCACAACTCGTACCGCTTCAAAATGTTTTGTATGGGACGCTAGAAATAGTCTACTGAATATGCGACCGATATATTCACGATAGGAAGAAGCTTTCGGCCATCCGACGATGTGATGAATCTCAAGCGCTGCGGGAATTCCGATGGCTTTTTTGAGCCGACGCGCGCCGATGCCATTATAAAACGGCGGATACTCGTGCACAGTCATGACATCATGATGATGTGTATTATAGAGCTCTTTGCCCTTTCGTAAGATAAATGACGGCTGTGACAGCAGACCTCCATTCGCCGGATGCAGGTACACATTGCCATGAATCACTCTAACCTGTTGATCAGTAAAAACTCGAGGACACAGAATATCGATCCGCTCAAAATGCGTATGCAGCTCTTTCAAGGTCTCTGAAAATGCACCGGACTTTCCGGCAGCCACAGTCCTATCCCCGCTAATCATTAAGAGTTTCATAAAGATAATATTGGAAAGCCGGCTTGTCGGCCGAAGCTCCCGCAGGAGCGAAGGCTGATGATCATAAGAAGTTTCATGAGCGAGGCGGGAAAAGTGCATTAGAAATTTTTTGGTACGTGTAGCTATCCGCGAGCACTTTTGGTTGAGGGTATTTTTTGATGATCTCACGAATTTCCGCCGCGATCTCCGCCGGACGTCGTAGTTTTTTTTGGTAGATATCAGGCATCTGTGCCAAACCTGTCTCTTCGGTCAGCAGTACCGGAAGGCACGCGGCACGCGCTTCCAGAGCCACATTTGGGCTGATCTCGGTCAGTGACGGAAGCACGAGAAGATCATGATCATCAAACGCTTTGCGCTTTTCATTACCGGAAACCGATCCACGAAATGAGATCCTGCTTTCAAGGCCTTCCTTTTCAACTTTCTTGTTGAGCTCCTGTCTGACCGGACCATCTCCGATGATCGTGAGTCTAACGTCCGGCAAAAGTGCAACGGCATCAATCAGTGAAGCAATATTTTTAAACCGCACAAACCGGCCCATAAAGAGTAACCGAAACGGCACACGTGGCGTGTGCTCGGCATACGTCGATGCAGGCCGTATATTCTGCTCGACGCTACTCAGTGGCAGCTTCTTATAAGCATTCTGATGAATGTCTCGTTGAAATTCTGTGGAGTAGACCAGTGAGTCAAAACCGCGAAGTATTCTGCCCATGCACAGAGAATTTAGCATCCGCCAGAAACCAAACCGTGACGCGTACCACTCGCGCAGTGTCATCATTCCACCGGCATCGGTATACCGTTCCCAAAAGAAATCTCCGCCGAGCCGCAGAATTTTCTTAGGTCTTTTGAGTCCACTCATGAGCACCGGAATTCCGGCACTGATCGATGAAAAGGCACAGAGATAATCAGCACCAGACCCATGTGTTATGAGTGCTTCACGGAATCGTAACCAGCGTCCAAGCGGCCCACCCTGTTTTCCCACATGAACGATCCAATATCCTTCAGCCTTATCAAACCCATGCGTCGACCCATACGTCACAACAGTCACTTCATCTCCCCTGGCCGTCAGTTCCATCGCAAGATCCCGCACATACGTCGCCGGCCCGCCGATCTCGGGTGGGAAGATGCCGGTAGCGAGGAGAATGTGCATATCTGGGCTTATTGTAACGGATAATACAACATCTACGACCTATTTATTGACTAAGTATTGTGAGAGTCATACTGTTTCTTTTATGAACTATAGAGAAGGAAAAGCACTAATATTAGTAGTAGGCATATCCCTTGTAGCAGCTGCCTCTAGCATCCGTGAACGAACATCAAGCAACACTAGCAACACTCGGAATAGAATAATGCCAACCATAACAGAAATCGAAAGAGGGGAAGTGGCTTTGACAGGAATTGGCGTCAAATTGCGTACCAATTATGATTCCTTCGGAGATAATACAACTATAGTAACGGAGGTAGTAACAGGTTCCCCTGCTGAATTAGCTGGGTTACAGAAAGAAGATATCATCAGGATGGTTAATAGTAAGCCCGTAACTTCAGCCGAAGATGTACAAGTTGCCACACGTGATTATGCCGATGAGGAAATAAGCATAACTTTTGAGAGAGATGGTGTAGAGCAAACGGTGACGGCTGTTCCGCTTCGAGATATGACAATAGAAACGACTGAGGATGGGGTCGTGAGAATGAAAAAGACTGAGTAACCCCTCCGTTCTAATGCTTCACGTACGTCGCCGGTCCACCGATGTCGGGAGGATAGATGCCCGTGGCAATGACGATGTTCATAACTGCATGGATTGTAGCGGAGAGAGACTATTTTCAGAATACACTAAATATTGTATAATAGTAATATGAGCCCTGACCCGCGCTTACCCCTCAACTGCATCAGTAGGGTGAGTTGAAGTAGAAGAAGAAAAGAGCTGATTTTCAATCATTATCTCATGCGGAGTTTTCCAGTTCAAACATTTTCTCGGAGTGTGATTTAGCCAGTATTCAATCCTAGCGATATCTATGTTACTGAAGTCAGCAA
>CALRGQ010000019.1 GCA_943357915.1 Candidatus Peribacteria bacterium | reverse complement strand
GAACAGATGTGAATATTGCCATCCATCTTTTGGGGCTAGCTCAATCCGATGCTTATGATCGCGTACTTTTGATTACCGGAGACAGTGACCTCATTCCCGCGGTGGAATGGGTACGCCGAACTCATCCAATAAAAAGAATAAGCGTCATCACACCGCCAGGACGACGCATGACGAAACATTTACGAGCTGTAGCAACGGATGCTGCGATCATAAAAGAGATTCAGCTTCAAACGAGTCAATTGCCAACTATCATGCCAAATGTGGATGGACTGAGTATTCTTTCGCCATATTCTTTGTGACTCTATGTATAACCCCGTCATACTTTACGGAACCCTCCGGCACCTGCCTCACAACGTCCCAAACACCACCGCTGATATCGCCAACGTGCACACAAGCGCATGAGCACTATCCAGAACCATGAGCTTGAGCGGCTTGCCGCTCCAGGCATAAATATTAGCGAGCAAGAGTGCTGAAAACGCCAGCCATAAAACAGTAGCAATCAGCAGAGCTTCACCGACATTTGCAGGACCGAGGATCTGGAATGTGCGGTTCCGTCTTTTGTGAGAATGACTTCATTTGAATAATAGAAATGTGGTTCAGCTTTTGGAGCCGTTCAGACTGAGGAAGCCCTTGCCTGATGAATTCAGCTTTCAGGCTCTCTAGTCCGGTCTAGAACACCAATGCGTTACTTCCTACCTCCTGTTTAAAGGCGCAGCTGCAGGTTATACTGTGGATACTAGTACTCACCACGCCTCTACATGTATGCGTACCAGGGTGAGTCTTTTAGATATACCTTGCACTCATGATGTAAGGGTGTACAATCGTTCACATATGAGTATCCCCTTCATTCCCCATCGGCTTCCACTTGAAAATCTTGACTGGATGAGGTTCGTGCATTTGCTTGGCAAGGCTGGCGGCGAAGTGGCGCGGTTCGACGGTCTCCTTAAGAGTTTGCCAAACCCTTCAGTACTGCTTTCACCGATGGAAATGAATGAGGCAGTGCTCTCTTCTCGTATTGAAGGAACAAAAGCAACGTTGGACGAGGTGTATCGTTTCGAGGCGTCAGCAAAGGAATTGGAAGAGAAACGCGATGATATTCAGGAAGTCCTCAATTATCGAAAAGCTATGCGCTTTGCAGTAAGAGAGATGCGTACTGCACCACTGAGCAATCGTTTGATCAAAGCTACCCATGCAATCTTGCTGGATGGAGTTCGTGGAAAACACAAAGATCCAGGGAACTTCCGTAGCGGACAGGTACAGGTTGGCGATTACATTCCACCGGGCGCACAGAACGTCATAGAACACATGTCAGATTTGGAAAAGTACTTCCATACAGAGGAAAAAGATGTGTTAGTACAACTTGCGATCGTTCATGCGCAGTTTGAAATCATTCATCCTTTTTGGGACGGTAATGGCAGAACGGGCCGAATCCTGATGCCTCTTTTTCTGTATCACAAGAAGATATTATCTTCTCCCATGTTTTATTTGAGCGCATATTTTGAAGAGCATCGCAGTGAGTACTACGACCGTCTTTCAGCTATTTCTCATAGTGATGATTGGGCAGGCTGGGTCACCTATTTTTTACAGGCAGTGATTGATCAATCACAACGAAATATTGAGAAAGCAGAGGCCATCCTTGCATTGTATAACCAAAAAAAGGAACGCATTGTCGATCTGACGCATTCTCAATTTGCCATTAAGACTCTGGATTTTCTTTTTTCAAATCCTTATTTTACAGGTGCTCAATTTGCGAAAGAGTCGAAGATTCCGAAAGCAAGCGCAGCTCGCATTCTCACTGTTTTAACCACAGGTAATGTTGTAAAACAGATGTCGCTTGGTTCGGGTCCTCGGCCTACTTTATATGCATTCCCAAAGCTACTGGTGATCATTCGATAGTGTCTCATATTATGATAAAAATGAGACGCTAAGAGCAATAACGTCTCACAGGTAAGACGTTAGGAATCCCCACACGTCATGAAGCTCCAATCCAACCCCCTACAGGCTTTCCAAAATCAATTGCACGAGTATCTTTATTGGTGTACGCTCATACACCTATGAGTACTTCTATGACCCCTTTCGAGGATTACAACATTCGTCGCCACTACGACGACAAGAAGGAAACGTGGTATTTTTCCGTGATTGACATCGTCCAAGCACTTACCCAGCAACCAGATTTTCAAGCCGCCCGTAATTACTGGAAAGTTCTAAAGAACCGCTTAAAGAATGAAGGTAGTGAAGTGGTTACAAATTGTAACCAGTTGAAAATGATAGCAGAGGACGGGAAAATGCGTGAAACAGATGTGGCGGATACCGAAACTCTTTTGCGCCTAATCCAATCTGTACCAAGTCCCAAGGCGGAACCACTGAAGCGGTGGCTCGCAAAAGTTGGATACGAGAGAATGCAGGAAATAGCAGACCCTGCACGTTCGGTTGATCGAGCGCGGGAATACTGGAAAGCGCACGGAAGGAGCGAGAAGTGGATCCAGCAGCGGATGATGGGGCAGGAGACACGGAATAAACTTACGGACTACTGGAGCACGCATGAAGTGAAAGAAGGACAAGAGTACGCAATACTGACGAATCTCATTCATCAGGAGTGGTCTGAGGTTTCTGTCAAGGAGCATAAAGCCATCAAAGGCTTAAGGACGCAGAATCTTCGCGATCACATGAATGAAGCAGAGCTAATCTTTACCGCACTTGCTGAACTTTCCACCCGCCAGATCGCGGAAAGTATGGAAGCCAAAGGCCTGACCGAAAATGCAGATGCAGGGAAAAAAGGCGGTGGGATTGCAAAAAAAGCCCGGAAAGAGCTGGAGGAGAAAACGGGGAAGAATATTATTAGTAAAGAAAATTATTTGCCCAGACAACACAGTCTTTCTCCTTCCAAGAAAAAATGACTCCTCAATCCAATCAACCAAACAGTGGCACTTCGTTCCTTCTGTACACCACACCTAATGGCGCAGTGAAATTCGATGTGTTTATTCAAGATGAAACTGTGTGGCTGACGCAACAGAAAATGTCTGAGCTCTTTGAAACCACCCCTCAGAATATCACTCTGCATCTCAAGAATATCTTTCAAGAGGGCGAATTGGAGGAATCCGCAACTTGTAAGGATTTCTTACAAGTTCAGAAAGAGGGAGGAAGAAGCGTCCGTCGCGCACGGAAGCTCTACAACCTCGATGCCATCATTGCAGTGGGATACCGCGTGAACACAGCGCGTGCAACGCAGTTTCGCATCTGGGCAACGAACGTACTCAAGGAGTACATCATTAAGGGTTTTGCAATGAATGACGAACGCCTTAAAAATCCGAATACCCTATTTGGCCATGATTACTTCGAGGAGCAGTTGGCCCGTATCAGAGATGTGCGCAGTAGTGAGCGAAGATTTTATCAGAAAATCACAGATATTTATGCCCAGTGCAGCGCGGACTATGATTCAGACGCTGCAATCACGAAAGAATTTTTTGCCACTGTGCAAAATAAACTCCACTTTGCCATTACCGGACACACAGCGGCAGAAATCATTCGTGACAGGGTAGACAGCAAAAAACCGAATATAGGACTGACAACATGGAAAAATTCACCGAAAGGTGAGATCAGGAAAACGGACATCGGCATTGCGAAAAATTATCTCAATGAGAAAGAATTGGACGAACTGAATCGTATTGTGACGATGTATCTTGATTATGCAGAAATGCAGGCACGGAAAGGACTCATCATGTACATGAAAGATTGGGTAGAAAAGCTGAATGCCTTTTTGAAATTTAACGAGCAGGATATTCTTTCCGATGCAGGAAAAGTATCGCATGAAGTTGCCCTTGCTCTCGCCGAAAAAGAATATGAAAGCTTTCGAAAGTCACAAGATACATCTTATTTGTCCGATTTTGATCATGAAATGAAGCGTATCCAATCCATAAAGAAATCATCATGAAGCTCCAATTCGACCCCTCTGAAATCCGGGATATTCACCTATTCCCACGATTCCAAAACTCGGATGATTTGAAAACACTCATGTCGCCTACTCTGATGTGTTTCCCCCATAAAAATATTCGATTGGCCTTGTAGTATACTGTGCCCCAATTTCCCTTGCAGCCATTTGGTTAAGCATATGGATCTCCTGATCCAGACAAGCTTTTGCTGTGCATTCAGCGCGATCATATTCGTTTTCAAAGTTCTTACCGTTAACCTCATTCCATAATTCCAGAGCGGCCACATCGCAAAGATTACGAAGCGCATCATCCACTTGTTCCTGTAAGTCTGGACTATCCGTCCATACATTCAATTCTGGGGATTCCAAAATTTCCTCTGGTCGTAGCTGTTTCCACCATTCAGATTTATTTGATCCGACAAAATAGAGAATAATCTCACTCTTATAGCTTCTTGCATAACAACAGGAACTTCAATGCCAAAAACACGAAAGTCATTCACCTGATCACTGGTTGATACTACATCTTTTGTGGCTTTGGCTGGATCAATTCTGACACTTCGTTCAAAAAGAGATTGAAATACTGTCGTTACTTTCATGGTAAATATTATACATTCATTAGCTGTTTTAGCAAGCTACAGCCACGTGATTGCTCACTATCCATCACTAGCGAAAAGGCTGCTGCCTTTCTCCGCCTCATCCCCTAGTCCCTTCTCCCTCTGCGGCTGGGGAGAAGGGGGACGCTCTACTTTTCTTTATGATTTTCAATACATACATATCCCCATCTATGTTCTATCTTTCCAAAGGTTCCTTTCTCCCCCATCGGGAGAAAGGTGGCGCCTCAGCGCCGGAATGAGGTGGGCGTTGGGGGTAGTGAGCGGTTACACAGCCACGTAACTGCTCACTGCCGATTGCTTTCTCCACCTTCCTCCTCCTAAGTGATCTGGCATAGAGTGAGATTAAGTTTACGCTATCATGTCTCACTAATGTCCTTCAAACATCCTCTTCCTCATGCCGCAAGCCATGCACGGGAACTACGGAAAAGATCCACCCCGGCAGAAATAATACTGTGGAATGTCTTACGGAACAGAAGGTTTCACGATCTGAAATTCAGAAGACAGGTACCGGTCGGACGATTCATCGTAGATTTTCTTTGTGCCAATCCTCCGTTGATCATAGAGCTTGATGGAGCGATTCATAATTTTAGAATTCAAGAAGATGCAGAAAGAACTGATGCAATCATGGATGATTATCATGTTCCTATACTGAGGTTTAAGAACGAGGAAATTATCGGAAATATGCCAAAGGTGTTGCAGAGGATTGAGGAGTTTCTCGTTCCCCACCTCATCCCCTAGCCCCTTCTCCCGCTGCGGCTGGGGAGAAGGGGAACGCTCTTCTTTGTTTTGTGAAAATACTGAAAAAATTTATAAAACTTTTTTATGTTCTTAACAGAGCTCCCCTCTCCCGAGCATCAGCGATGGGAGAGGGGTCGGGGGTGAGGTAGCGCCTCAGCGCCGGAGTGAGGTGGGTGGTGGGAGTAGTAAGCGGTTACCCCCTCCCGCATTGATTATTTGTGCATCAAGGGCGATGATACTACCTCATGTTTCTCTCAAAGAAATCCGCACAGGCATCAGAGGTTTCCAAGGATGGATCATCGCCCGATTTTGCCTACATGAAGCCTGATTCGTGCTATCTGGATTCTGCGTGCCAAACACTCCGCCCACAGTGTGTCATCGATGCTGAGATGGAGTACTACCGCGAGTACAATGCCTGCGGCGGACGAGTGAAGTACGCATGGGGCTCGATGGTAGATGACAAGGTCCAGCAAGCGCGGAAACTCCTGCTCCAGTTTTCCGGCAAACGCGAAAAAGAGTATTGCGTCGCTTTCACGCTTAATACGTCCTACGGTATCAATCTCGTACTGCATCAGCTTACAACGGGAGCCTTCTCGCGCATCATCACGTCTGATCGTGAGCACAACTCGGTGGTACTGCCATCGATGACGTGGGCAAAGCGAGCGGGTGCAGAACGTCTGATACTGGAAAGTGCGGACGATGGCAGCGTTCTGTATACGCCATCACAGCTGGAACGGAGTATCGTGCTCATGCAATCGGTCTCGAATATTGATGGCCGTACAACGAAAAACTTGCAACAACTGGCAAACGATACGCATGCACAGGGAGGCATTCTGCTCGTGGATGCGGCACAGGGTTTTGGGCACGATGTCGAAGGTTTGCGTGACATAGATTTTGATGCGGCCTTCGGCTCAGGCCACAAGATGTATGGGCCTTCGATTGGCTTTATCGTTATTAAACGCTCGCTGCTGGATCGTCTTGATCCTTTTTTCATCGGTGGCGGCACAGTCTCGGATGTGGACCTCGAAAAGTATTCACTTCTGCGTAGTGGTGATGAAGCGCACGCGGTGCTGGAAGTGGGACTCCAGAACTGGGGCGGTATTCTCGGGCTCGGTGCTGCCGTAGAGTGGCTGAATCAGCAGCAACCAAGAAAAGAAAACGAGAAGGCACTCGCGGAAACATTGTTCCAGGGCTTGCGTAGTCATCCGCGCGTCCGCCTGCTCAATCACACTGCATCGCATGTTGTCAGTTTTCATGTCGATGGGATCGACTCGCACCAGCTTGCGCTGTACCTGTCACAGCAGGAGATCATGTGCCGGAGCGGTTACTTCTGCTGTCATAGCTATCTCCATCATCAGATGAAGCTTCCGCCACTCCTGCGCGTTTCACTTGGTTTGCATGCGACGTCGGCACATATTGAAACTTTCCTCAGTGCACTTACTAAAATCCTTTCCGCTCTCTGATGTTCTGTATCGCCGCCTTCATCGTTTTCGCCATCCTTGCAATTTTTTCTGCAAGTTTCCGGCCGCTTGCGGCAAAAGCTTGGCATTGTGTTCTACGGCGCGTGACCTTTCGCCCCTGTGATATTACTTTCGGCGAAGAGATGAAAGGAAAGCTCATCGGGAAGCTAATTTTCACGCATCCGCGTCTCGCACACTTCCTCAGTAGATGGATCGACTGGCTGTCTTTTGTCTTTGTTGCACTCAGTATCTGGAGCCTCGTCTATGTCGCAAATGCTGGTCTCAATCTTTTTGTGTATGACACGTGTGATCCACGGAGCGCCGAATCCTGCTCTCTCTCCGGTGAAGCCTGCAGTATTGATCAGACGTCTCTGGGCATCGTTCAGGCTATGCAGGAACAGCGCATGACGGAGTGGCTTGCCGGTCCATTCGTGCGCTTTGGAGAAACGGTATCTCGTATTCCGGACAGACTGAAGACATGGGAAGCGAAAGACTATCTCGGTCCAACGGCAACATTTTTTCATTCTCGTGATGACAGCAAGCCTTACGCGCTGGAAGTCATCGACCCCGGATGCAAGTTCTGCAAGAAGCTGACGAAGAACATGAAAGAGGCAGGAGCAATGGAAGCGATGAATGTGTCCTACCTGCTCTACCCGATTCGTTTGACAGAAAAGGGTGGTTACAAGTTTCCTCATTCTCTTCTGATGGCTTCGTACATCGAGTCTACGAAACGTGTGGCGCTCACACGGGGTGATACGTCGGTATCTCCTGACTGGCAACTTCTCGGGAAAATCTTCGCCGAGCCGGAGGGAAGCGGTGTGGATCTTCAGACACAGTTCAATATTGGCATGACGAAAGCAGATGCCGACCGTACGCTCAGGATGCTGTTAGGTGAGATCGGTTACGATGCAAACGAGATCGAGCAGATTGCAGTGCTTGCCGATTCCTCAGAAATTCGCGAAAGCCTCGCAGCTCAACGCATCATAGTGGAAGAACAGATTCGGACGATCAAGATTCCCACACTTCTTTTTGGCGGCCGACGGTATGACCGTGTGGTGAGTACGGAGAAACTGCAGAAGGCATATCAGTAGGCGAAGCGAGGAGTGTTTGACTGTTTCTCACAATTTCTAGCATGAGCACACTTCTCTTGCTACTGTGCAACCATGCAACGCCTTTCTCATACACTTCTATTTGTAATTCTCTGTACGTGGTCTGTGCCTGTTTTGCATGCCACATCCACGAACGGAACTCCGGTGATTTCTACGTTGCCAAACGGCATGACCGTGATCATTCAGGAGCAACACTCTGCTCCTATCGTAGCCATTCAAGTATGGGTGCACGTGGGGAGCAAAGATGAAACGGATGCAACCCGCGGACTGGCACATATTCAGGAACACATGCTGTTTCAGGGTACCAAGAATTATGGGCCGGGAACGATTTTCAAAACCATTCAGGCTGCCGGTGGTGATCTGAATGCGTTTACTGATTATGATGAAACGGTCTATCACGTCACACTGCCAGCAGAGAAGTTAGACACGGGGTTACAAATTCTCTCCAGCATGATGCATGAGGCGACGATCGATAGTGATGCACTCGCCAAAGAGCTAGAAGTCGTGATGGAAGAGTTCCGCGGTGATACCCAAAATCCGTCACGCATGCTGGATGAAGCGGTCACTGCCACTGCGTTTCAGAATCATCCGTACAAATTTCCGGTGATCGGTTTCAAGGATACGATCGAAAACATTACGGTGGATCAGGTACGGAGTTTTTATGACAATTGGTATGTGCCACAGAATATGACGCTCGTCATTGTGGGAGATATTGATCAGGCAGCAATACAGAAACAGATCTCCCAAACATTCGGAAGCATTCCGACACGCGCAAATCCTAAGCGTGATATTCCTTTAGAACCTGCGCAGAAGTCATCTCGTTCCGTTGTGCTCAAGGCACCGTTTGAAAATACCTTACTCTCCGTCGCGTTTCGTGCGCCGTCATATAGTGATGAAGATGCACCGGCAGTTGACGCACTGATGTCTATTCTTGGTCTCGGTAAAAGCTCACGACTCGTCCAAAATGTGCAGGAGCGTGACCATCTCGTCACAGGTATCGGTGCGGGATTCGTAGCGCTTGAACAGCCATATCTCGCTGGCATCGAAGCTAACATCAAACCAGAGGATAGCACTCGTGCACTCACAGGGATTCTTCGTGAACTAAAGCGACTACGTGAGGAGCCTGTGACAGAACAAGAGCTGTCACGAGTGAAAGCACAGCTAGAAGCAGCGTTACTTTTTAAGAGACAGAGCTTTGATGGAACAGCTGAAAATCTTGGGTTTCAGCAGCTCATCGGCGGAGGGGTTGGCCAAGAACAGCGCTATAGAAACGGTATTCAATCTCTGACGACAGCTCAGCTGCTTGAGGTCGCGAATCGTTATCTCGTACCAGGCCGCATGACGGTAGGGTTTCTGTATCCGGAAGCTGAACGTAAAACACTTTCTGAATCACGCATCTCCGGCATCGTCCGCCGGGTACTTGGGCCAAGCACATTAGCGAGAGTCACGTCGTCCCAGACGTCCGTCGCTGACCGTACTTTTGATGCAAAAACAGGTGTAACAAAAGTGCGCTTGAAGAACGGCCTGACACTTCTGATCCGTGAAGAGTCTAGCACTCCAACATTTGCTGCAGAGGCATTCATGCTTGGCGGCGTGCGCAGTGAGACTGTAAAAACTAACGGCATTAGCACGTTACTTAGCCAGATGTTACTGCGTGGTACCAAGAGCATGAACCAGAGCCAAATTGCAACGCGTCTGGACACTATGGCAGCTACGATCCGACCGTTTTCAGATCGGAATTCGTTTGGGCTTTCACTCAATAGCCTTAGCAAATACAGTCACGAGTCGATCAGCTTGCTTGGCGAATTACTGCAGAAGAGTCACTATCCGTCAGACCAAGTGAAGCAGGTCGCATCACTGCTGCAAGCCGGCATTGATCGTAAGAAAGACAATCCGTTTCTCTTGTCGTTTCAGCAGCTGAATCGTGCGCTTTATGGAACGCATCCGTATGCACTGCCGCAGGACGGTTCGGCTGAGGTTCTTGGCAAGCTGCAGCAGAAAGATCTTCAGGCCTTTGCCGCAGAAATGATCGTTCCGGAGAACATCGTATTGTCTGTCGTAGGAGACATCAAAACCGATGACATGATTCAACTTGTCAGTACGACATTCGGATCAATGCAGACAAAAGCATTCGCAAAGACTCCCCTACCTGCACCGTTGTTTTCAACAACTCAGAACGTGGTGAAGATGGCAGGCAAAGAAGAGCAGACTCATATCTTTCTTGGATTTCCTACGTTTGATCTGAGTCACGAGGATCGGTATGCATTAGCCGTCACTGATTCGATCCTCGGTTCAACCGCTGGCCGTCTGTTCTCGACACTGCGTGACAAAGAATCTCTGGCCTACAGCGTGCAGGGTTTTATTATTAGCGGCTTGGATACACCTGGTTTCTATGGCGTGTACATCGGTTCCGAACCGGAAAAGACTGATAAAGCGATAGCAGGACTAGAACGTGAAATTCGGAAAGTAGCTGATGATGGCGTTAGTGATCAGGAAGTAAAAGATGCCATCAGTAACATCACTGGAAGTTATGTTGTTGGATTGCAAACACCGGAGTCACAAGCACACCTGCTTGCAGTCTCGGAGCGCTTTGGTCTTGGGTATGACGACTATTTGCATTTCGTGGAGCGGATACAAGCTGTGACAAAAGAAGATGTACAGCGTATTGCGAAGACGTATTTTGATCTTCAGAAGTCGACGCTATCGGTGGTGGGAGGAGAGTGAGGAGAATTTTGTTGCATTTGTATATCTAAGGTGTACGCTTGTACACCTATGACTTCTTTGCCCCAAACCAACGGCACTAACCAGATAGTTCTTTACAAAGCTGAAGATGGAACCATGCAGATGGATGTCCGACTGCAGAATGAAACTATTTGGCTTTCGCAGAAACAGATGGCAGAACTGTTCGCAGTTGATCGTACTGTTGTCACAAAACATATTAAAAATACCTTTGATAGTGGAGAATTGGCCAAAGATTCAGTATGTGCAAATTTTGCACATACTGCAGAAGACGGCAAAACGTACCAAACAGCATACTACAATCTCGATGCCATTATCTCAGTCGGCTATCGCGTAAACTCAAAACGGGGCACTCAATTTCGCATCTGGGCAACGAACGTTCTTCGCAAACATCTCATCGATGGATACACGTTGCATCAGAAGCGTTTGGAGGAGAAGGGAACGAAAGAATTGGAACAGGCACTTGCGTTGATTGACAGAGTAAAATCCTCTCCTGAATTATCATCAGACCAGGCGAAAGGTCTTCTTGATGTTGTCACAAAGTACACGCAAACCTGGCTGCTTCTTAGAAAGTACGATGATGGAGATGTGGAAGCTCCCACGGGAATGCAGAAGCCAACATACCGGCTGACGTATATCGATGCACAACTTGCGATTCAGTCGCTCAGAGAAAATCTGGCAGCAAAAGGCGAAGCATCCAGTCTTTTCGGAAATGAAAGAGGAGAAATGCTTCAAGGCATCATCGGCAATATCTACCAAACATTTGATCAACAGGAGTTATATCGAACAATGGAAGAAAAGGCAGCACACCTGTTGTATTTTGTCATCAAGGATCATCCGCTGACCGATGGAAATAAGAGAATCGCCGTCCTGTTATTCCTCACATTTCTTCAAAGAAATAGCGTTCTGCCTCATCTCAGAGGATTATCTGACAATACGCTTGTCGCCCTTGCTCTGCTGATCGCAGAGAGTGATCCGAAGGAGAAAGAAATGCTGATTCGTTTGATCCTGCATTTTATTGTTTCCTCGTCGGTGGTGGGAGGTGAGTAAAAAGTTCAGCATGTCACTCCCCCGCCGCACTTCGCTGCAAGCTGTATTCCATATATTGGCTCGCCAAAAGCGCACCAAAAACGATGACACCGTACAACCCTAGAAGATGATGTGCCTGAGTACTGTCAGTAATCACTGATTTCAATGTCGCGAGAAAGAAGGTGAAATACCATGACGTCGCGGAAACTGCTCCGAGCGCGAAGGCTAGGTGCCGGAGAGATCGAAATCGTTGAGTCAGGCCACGCTCCTCGGAGAATGATAGGCGCACGAGTTTTGGGCTGACATACTGATGGAGCACGAAGCCATTGAAGGTCAGGATCATCACGATGATCATCTTCGTCATAAATGCCGGTGAGGCACTGTACTTTGCTGTATCCAGAAGATAGAGCGCAATACCGGAGATGAAGATCACGAAAAGTGCAGCAACGATGGCAAGCGACAGTGTATGCATGATGTCCGCTTCTTTCCGTGAAATACGGAAATCTTTCAGGAACTTGAAAAAAAGAATATCAGTGACCGTTGCGCCACCGAGCCCCACACAGACACCAAGAAGATGAACGGAGAGCCACAAACGTGGATGCATGATGATGGACTCAAAAAATTCCGCCATGTCTCGAGAGTAACCCAGATGGGAGCTCACGAACAGGGCGGAAGTGTCAGTGACTGATGCGCTGTCTTATGACTGGAAAACGAGTTTGATGTCCACTGGAACTGTGGGCTCCAAAAGTTTTTCACCGTAGCTATCATTACCAATGCCGAAATCAGCACGTGGGAGATCATACATAGCAATGAGGTACTCATCCGTGATTTCCGCTGTGATGGTAACCTGTTTCGTCACGCCTTTGATTGTCAGATCTCCGGTAACGTCGTACATATTGTCGCCTTTACTGACGATGCTCGTGGAAACGAACGTTGCCTTTGGGTATGTCTCAGTCGAGAAGAAATCATCTTTCTGTAGATGACCTTGCAAACCTTCTGCATCGACAACGACGGTTGTGATATCGATCTCCGCCACGATGGACGCGAGTGTAAGATCAGCAGGAGTTTCCTGGTCGAGCGTTACCGTAGCGCTGTAGTCGCTAAATTTGCCTTCATGATTGACGAGGTTGCTTTTTCCAACGAACGAAATGACGCTCTTACTCTTATCAATCTGCTTCAGTTCACCGCTGAATGCAGTGTTGGACTCAGGCACAGGCGCCTGTTCAACTTCGGTGAGGGAAGACGTCTGGCATGCACTCAACGTCAGTGCGGCTACGACGAGAAAAGGGGTTACAAAAGTTCTCATAGATAGGGGTGAGATGGATAAAAAAAGAATGGAGTGATACTTGTACCGTAAATGCTCAAGATAAAGAAGGGATTAAGATCGCGCTTTATTTTCGGTCTACTTTTGTAGCTTATGTGAAGAGGGTAAGAAGAAAGCCAATCTCGGCGTAGCTCCCGCAGGAGCGAAGACGGATGGCTGGGGCTGGTGAGATGATTTGCGAACACTGCAATGCACAAGTCCATCATTCACAGTTTTACCACACGCTGTAAGCCGTTCATCGCACTACTGCGTAAAAGAGAGAAGCTCGTATGATTTAGACGGTTTGTCTGTAACTTTGGCGCCCAAGCGATAAATCATCTCGGCCATTTCGCCGCGCGTGATATTCTGATCAAACCGAGTAATGGAGACCGGAATCGCACCATGTGCCTCGAGCATCAATACGTCGTTTCGGAACCACGGGCAATTGGCGGATTCGCACGTCGGAATCGTCGTTGAAACGTTTAGACCAAACGTATGTGCAATGATTGTTGATGCTTCGACGAAGTTAATCGGATTCGCCGGGCGGAAAGTGCCGTCAGGATAACCGTTGATAAGGCGTTGGGACGATCCGTGGCATACGGCGGGTGCGTACCACGCATCCTTCGGAACGTCCTTGAAAGGCATGTGGCCTTCGGCGCTGAAAGCATTGATGCACATACTGTCTTCGAAGAGTGGTTCGTCCGGATGCTTCCTCTTGTATTCGCGAATGCGTTGCATGTTTACTTGTTGGAGGATTTGCATGAATTCCGCGCGGTTGATGGTTGTTGTTGGACGAAACGAATTGTCCGCATATCCGTCGGCGAATTTATTGTTGCGCATGTAGTAGATCGCGTTTGCATTCATGTACGCATGGTCAAAATCGGAAAATTGCAGATTTGCGGAAGCGGGAAGAGAGCGGATCACTTTGATTGGAACGACGAATGATGGACGGTCACCGCTGTAGAGTGTGACGGACAGGTCGTACCTTCCGGTAGGAATGCCACCTTGACCGCTTAACGAGGAAAGGAAAGAAGTCCATGATAAAATAGTGACACAGCCATAATGCCCTGCAACCGCGGCAGGGAAGAGGTAAATATCTTTTTTATGATCCACCTCCACGGCAAAAGAGTATGTTGCTCCGATTCTTACACCATTACCGCAGAGGTCAATGGCGATTTGCCCCGCATACTCGTCGTACCGAACTGCGCGTATTTCAAAAGCTGAATTGGTTGGATCTGGAATAGCGTTTGCCAGTCCGGGACATAAGACGAAAAAAGTGAAGACAGAGAAAAGAGTGAGGTTGGTGCGCATGAGCTCATCGTACCACACTTAGGAACCGCTAAAAAAGTCATTGGCTGGGGAGCATGGATTCGAACCATGGAATGGGGGCTTCAAAGGCCCCTGCCTTACCGCTTGGCGACTCCCCAACGTAGTAAAATGTGAAATGCGTTAAAGAACCGTGTGTGATTCTACAGTTATTTTCGATTTTCAGAAGCTGCAGAATCAGACATTAATCAATATCCCTCGTTGGAGAGATTTCGCGCCGTCTGAAATTAGGTTCTGCATTTTCATACAAGTATAGCTGAAAACAGCTTTTGTGTCCATCGCGCAATTTTTATTTTTGCGACTTCATCACTTCTTTCACAGAATCTAAGACTGCTTTAAAAGCGGGCTGCATGACTTTCAGGTCCATCGGAGTCATGGCGGAAAGCACCCACGCCGCAAGGTCGACGGTGTCCGATTTCGGGCCAATGCCAATACGATGACGTGGGAAATTTTCACCGAAGATCTCGACGATGGATTTGAGACCGTTGTGAGTTCCTGGGCCTCCAGTCATCCGCAGACGGTGTGTTCCGCGGGGAATGTCAATATCGTCACAGAGGACAAGTAGCTGCGTTGTAGGATTCAGTTTGTAGAAATCGACGAGCTTCTTGATGCAATGACCTGAGAGGTTCATGAACGTCGTTGGTTTCACCAGCAAAACGGGTACGCCCTGTATCTCCCCTTCTGCAGCCCAACACAGAAATTTTTGCTTATCCTCGTACTGCGTCGCCTTGATCTCATCAGCAAGTGTATCCAGCGCAAGCCACCCGGCATTGTGCCGTGTTTTTGTGAACTGCTTTCCGGGGTTACCGAGGCCGACGATCAGAAATGCAGGTTTCATAGATTCAGTATAGCTCTCTCAGGACCTAGATGCGTGCGCCTAAATCTGTAAGCGCCTTCTTATAGAGAATAATTGCGCGATGAACTTCATCATTATTCGGGGCCGATGACAGATCGTGCACTGCGCGGTTTCTCAGTTTGTGTGCCCACCAGACTCCATTGATATCAGAAAATCTCGGACCTGCCTTCTTCAGTTTTTCACCGAGTGTTCCTGCATATCCAATCAGCCGCAACGCTTCATCCAAAATTTTATCAGCTTCAACAAGTTTCAGTGCTGGACTCTCGTGAGATGCCACTTTCTGCCACGCTTTCTCAATCGCGCGTTTTGCTCCTGCTCTGAGCATCCGACGCATTGTCACAAGAATCATGAACCACACCAAACCCACTGCCAGAAGTAAAAGCACAATAATGACGAAAAGTACCTTCATCGCTTTACGGGCGGCTTGGGCTTGATCTTCTTCATGTTTTCCTCTGCTGCACGTTTTTGCATTGTCGATGCCACGAATTCGGCAAGTATCGTCTGTACGGTGCTCGCATCTTTCAGATTTTTCTTGTGCATATAGTTTTCCATGCACTGAAGAATAAGAGCCTCTACTTTGCGCGGACATTTCACATATGGCATGGAGATCGAACTGCCGGTGCTGATTTTTTCCAACGTAATTTCGCCATAGCCCATCATTGTTCCTAGAATTCCTTTCACTTCATATCCGATGCCCTGAACATCACTGTAGAGAACACGTGCGGATTTCCTATGAAACCAACCATGCCACTCAAGATCAATAATGCCTTTGTTCGTGACGATCCACGCGTCTAAATAGTAATCCATGAAATTGCGGATCCACCAGATGGCGACTCCGAGCGCTGACAACGAAATGCCGATGACAATGTACTGAGTGTGCGTGAAATACAGCAGACTCCATACAGCCGTAAAAACGACTGTAGGAAACCACAAGGACTTGACCCCCAGCAGCCAGTGTTTATGAACGACAAGTTCTATCCCCTCTTCGTCGTCTAAATGTTGTGTGAAAAAGAATGAATTGAGCACGGGGAAAGTGTACTACAAAAGAGCTTTTCTGGTATACTGAGTCCGTATGGTACAAATTTCACAGAAGAGAAACATCTTGTTTCATATTTTCGATGTCTCGCTGAACATCGTGATCATCGTCGTGATCGTCGGCATTATCCGCACGTTCATCGTTTCGCCATTTCAGATCGAAGGAAGCTCGATGGTCGACACACTGGAACATAAGGAATACATCGTCATCAATAAATTTCGGTATCTATTTGGTTCGCCGAATCGCGGTGACATCGTCGTGTTTATTCCGCCCACGGATGATAGTAAATACTATGTGAAACGTGTGCTTGGCTTGCCCGGTGATAAAATCGTCGTGCGTGACGGTAAGGTGTATCTACGGGAAGAAAAGGGCGACACAGAACTGAATGAGTCCTATCTTTCCTCTTCAAATCAGGGCAAGACGTATCGTTTTAACTCGAATGGAGGTATCTCGGCTGGCGACACATCAGAAGAAGCCTTTGACGTTCCCGCTGGGCAGTACTTCCTTCTTGGTGATAACCGTCAGGGCAGTCTGGATTCTCGTAGTTTTGCGTATCTCGGCACTCATGAAACGGCATACATTCCTGAGAAAAATATCAAGGGTAGTGTCTGGTTTGTAGCGCTGCCAGTCACGAAGATTCATGCATTTCAGACACCGGAGTATCAACTATAGTGATTAGTGGTTAGAAGTTAGTGGCTAAAATCCAGTTTTTTACTGACCACTAACCACTGATTACTAGCCACTCGTCATCTACATTCTATTGCTAACAAGAACCTAACTTGGTACGATAATATCGTTCAACCGCTTTTTTCTTGTATTCCATGAATTCTCTCATAACATACTTCGGTGACAGTCTTGAGGAACTGCGTCAGGTTCGCTGGCCTACCCAGCAGCAGGCCATTCGTCTGACGGTCATCGTTATTGGCTTTATCATCGTTGCGTCTATCTTCTTCGGGGTTGTTGATGGCATTTTCTCAGAAGTCATTCGCCTCACTTTCAAACCTTAAAACTTCTACCCTTTTTTTATGGTCAAACAGGATCCGTCAGCCGGCAGAAATTGGTATGTCGTGCATACATATTCCGGTTACGAAGATAGTGTGAAAAAGTCCATCGAACAGCGCTCAGAGACATTTGGCATGAAAGACTATATTTTTCAGGTCGTTGTTCCCAAAGAAAAGCAGATTGTCTTTAAGCGTAACGAACCAGTGGAAGAAGAGCGAAAACTGTTCCCCGGTTATGTACTTATCGATATGACGGTCACTGATGAAAGCTGGTACATGGTCCGAAACACTCCCAATGTCACTGGTTTCGTTGGCTCCGGAAACATTCCGGTTCCTGTCACTCCGGAAGAATTTGGTGTCGTGGAACGCAGAATGGGCGAAGAGACTGCGAAGTTTAAGAGTGACTTCCAGGTTGGTGATCTTGTGGTCATTATTGATGGACCATTCAAGAACTATGAGGGTGCCGTGGACGCCGTGGACGTGGACAAAGGCAAACTGACGGTGCTTGTTCTTATTTTCGACCGCGATACTCCAGTCGAACTAGACTTCACGCAGGTTCGGAAGAAGTAGTTTCTTAATCTGTTCCACAACCTAAATTAACAACACTCTATTGTTCTTTTTGTTTTCTGCGTGGAGAATCTCCACAGATTTTTTATATCCCCTCTTTGTTTTTATGAACACCTCTCGCCTCGTTTCTTTCGCAATTCTCACTTCCATGTTATTCCCTACATCTGCTTTTGCACTTGAAGGTATCGGACCACGCATCACTGTTACCGGCATCGTGCAGGAAGTCCGTATTAGTAAGGATCAAGCATTCGAAAAAGTAGGTGCTGAGATCATCATCAAAGCTACGAACGGCCAACTGGTGACGGTTGTATTGACCAAAGACTCGACAATCATGTCCGAAGGACGCATGAGCCGCAAAACTATGATTCCAGTCAATATCACAGTTGGGATGCAAGTTCGTGTACGTGGATGGAGAGCAAATAGTGACTCATTGACTGCATCACTGTTTATCATCATGAATATCGCACTGAATCCGGTACTATCTCAAAATGGCGTACTCACGGCAGTCGATGGTAATAAAATCACAGTTCTCGGTGTTGATGGTCAAAGCCGTTCATTTACACTTACCAATGAAACGGAGGTAAGCATTAACTACACGCTCTACGGAACAAACGCGGTAACGCTCCTTGGCAAGCAGGCACTTCTCACGCTCAACCCCAACGACTCATCGCTTGTTCGTATACTGCGCATCACTGGTGACAAGCCAAACGAGAGAACCGCAAAGCCGACGACTATCGATCTTGGTGTTAGAACTGTTGATTAGCAGTCCGCTTTCGCATCAAGACGCTCAGCGCACTTCCGAGAAAAAGCGTCTGGCATAACTGCCCGGTGACGTATGCGACTGCAAGAGCGTAGATACCGAGCGTCGGCAACAGGACAAAACCTACCGTCACGGCAGCAGTGCCACTGAGCGCGCTACCGAGTGCTGGCCAACCAGTATTCTTGAGTGCATAGAACGTCCGCAGAATGATGTGATTCGTACTCTCAAACGGCACCGCGCACGCGTAGATCAGAAGTGAGTTCATAAATATTCCTGACACGGATGGTCCAAGATGCATGAACCAAGCCGCAAGACTCGAGCACAGCGCCAAGGCGACAGTTCCCGGTAGAGCTAGAATCAAGTTGAAGATCAAACTCTTTTTCACCTGCTGAGAAAGTTTATTCATATCTTTCAGTGCAGCGGTCTGACTCAGTGTTGAGAACGCGGATTGCGCAATTGCGATACCGACGATACCTGGAATGACGGACTCGAAATTGCTCGCAAACTGATTAAGCGCGACCATTTCTTTCCCAAGGCCGGAAGCTAGCCGATCAAGAAGTAAAAGCTGAAGTTGAAGCGCTCCAAGAGCCGCCATGCGTGGAATGATCAGAAGACCCATGTGCGTCAGTTCGCTATGAAACAAATTTTGCCTGGTTGCTCGTAACCTAAAACCGGCTTTGAAAACAGCTAACGCCCGGAAAAACACATACAAAACAGTACCGGCAACCGTACCGATCATCGGCCCGAGTGGTCCGTAGTACGGTGTCAAAAAGTATGTTCCGAGAATCGTCCCAGAAGCCCAGATGATAGGCGTCAGGCCATATACCCAATAACGCTGTACTGCAATTAAGTACTGTCCGAACGCGTTACCAAAGACAAACAGAAAGTTGGTGAGAAGCGCGATCCGACCAAATATAATGTAGAGCCTCAAGCTTTCACCTTCGAATTTCACCATGTGTGACGCAAGTAATGGAAAGAAAATGGCCGCAACAAGAGCTATCACGCCAAAGACCATCGAGAACATGAACATCGTGCTTGAAAGAATGCGGTTCACTTCCTCTTTGCGGTCATGTGCGAGATGCGAGGCCAAAAACGGCACGACCACAACGCTCAGGCATGACATGACGAGAATCTGAAATAGCAGATCGCTTGGCCGAAACGCGGCGATATAGACCGATGCAACACCTATCGGGTCTTGATCCAGCGGAAACATGACTGAAAAAGCTTGATCTCGCAGAAAACCAGTGCCTGACGCTGCAAGTGAGGTTATCGCAAGTACTGCGGCACCTCCCGCAATGCGGCGCTCCGATAGGAGTGACTGCAAAAATTTTTTCATAAGCAGAGCATAGCATTTTCTACGTTCTCTTTTGTATATATGCATTGAACCGTTAGAATCACACTACTTTCCCGCATGCCCCAAGAGACACTCCCCTTCTCGGCGATGACAGATGAAGAGGTCAAGGCATGTCTTACCAAAAATTTGATAGGACTCAATGTTGAAGAAGCTCGGAAAATTGAAACGATGCTTGGACGAGCTCCAACTGTCACGGAAGCGACGATTTGGGGAATTCAGGGCAGTGAACACTGCAGCTACAAATCCAGCCGCAGGTTTCTCAAAAATTTTCCGACAACCGGCAAGCACGTCATTCTCGGTCCTAAAGAAGATAGTGGCATTATTGCAATGACAAATGGTCCGAAGGGCAAACGTTGGGGTCTTGTGATGAGCCATGAATCCCACAATCATCCGTCGCAAGTTGTTCCGTACGAAGGTGCTGCTACGGGAGTTGGTGGATGTGTTCGTGATGTGCTCTGCATGGGTGCACGAGTCATCGGGTCTATGGACTCGCTACGGCTCGGCGACCTGAAATCAGATGAAACCCGCGCGATTGCGACGGACGTTATTCGTGGCGTTGCCGGGTATGGCAACGCACTTGGCATTCCTAATCTTGGTGGAGATACTGTTTTTGACGATGCGTTCAACAAGAGCTGTCTCGTGAATGTTGTCGCGGTCGGCTTACTTCGTGAAGATGAGATTATCCATAGTTATGCACAGAAAGAAGCCGGAAAAGCCGGTTACGACATTATTATCGTCGGCAAACCTACGGATAAAAGTGGTTTCGGAGGCGCATCATTTGCGAGTGTCGTGATGGAAGAAGAAGACAAAGAACAGAATGCAGGTGCCGTGCAGGAGCCGAATCCGTTTTTGGAACGCCATTTGCTTGCCTCTAGCTATGCATTGTTTGATCGACTGGTTCGTGAGAACGCATTGGATAAAGTCAGTTTCAAAGATCTTGGTGCAGGAGGAAATGTCTGTGCTTCGGTGGAGCAGGTGGCACCGGTAGGGATGGGAGCCTTGATCGATCTTGAGAAGATTCACGTCGCTATGCCGAATCTTCCGCCGCAAGTGATAGGATGCGCAGAAACTCAAGAGCGTTTTTGCTGGATCTGTCATCCGTCACTCACCAGCATGATATTGGAGCATTATAACAAGACGTGGGATCTGCCATCAGTTGCCGAAGGCGCTTGTGCGAGTGTTATTGGAAAAGTAACGGAAGATGATTCGTATGTCTTGATGTATAAAGGCGAAAAAGTGTGCGACGCAAAATCCGAAGATATAACGTCTGGTCTGCAATATGTTCGGACGACAAAAGAACCAACACAGATATTTAAAGAGCCGGATATCACGTGCGTCGAAAATACCGTCAAAGCCGGGAAGAAAGCATTCACAATCACCGAGATTTTTTCAGCGCTGTTGAGTCAGCCAACGCATGCCAGCAAATCACGCGTGTTTCGGCATTATGATAAAAATATTCTGGGGAATACGGTCATTGAACCCGGCGAGGGTGACTGCAGCGTGATCATGCCGCTTGCGGATCTTCAGAGTTATGAAATTGATGGATCTCACCCGGGATGGACGGAAGATCTTTCGGCTGACGATAAGCACGTAGGCGTCGCGTTGGCATGTGGTGGCAACAGCCGTTACGGGCGTATTTCTCCGTACCTGCAAGCAGTGAATGCCGTTGTCGAAAATGTCCGCAATATTGCGACGGCAGGAGCACTCCCACGGTGTATTACGGATTGTTTGAATTACGGTAATCCGGAAATTCCTGAGCAGCTATGGGCACTGGAGCAAGGCGTAAAGGGTATTTCAGATGCTGCCCGCGGGCTTACAATCGACGGTGAAGCAATTCCGATTATCAGTGGTAATGTGAGCCTGTATAACGCAACGAAAGAAGGCCCGATCGATCCAACGGCAAACGTGTGCATCGCCGGCGTTATGCCTGATGGCCGCAAAGCGATTTCGATGCAGATCAAAAAAAATGGCTCTTTGCTGTACCTTCTCGGTGACCGCAAGGACGAATGTGGTGGTAGCGCGTATTATCATGTTCTTGAGATGTTAACGGGAACAAAGCGAAACACATATCTGGGTGCCAATGTTCCCACGCCGGATCTATCAGAAGCGCTGCAGCAAATTCTCTTTATGTCGAAAGCAGTCGCATCAGGACTGATACTGTCTGCACACGACATCAGTGAAGGCGGACTCTTGCTGGCACTTTTTGAAATGACACTTCCGCAGCGTAATCTGGGTGGACATATCGGCATAACAGTCGATGTCAGTCCGGTAGCTCCGGGCTTACGTCCTGATACGGTTCTATTCAGCGAAACCGGTGGATTTGTGTTGGAAGTGGATCCTGAGAACGCAGAAACAATAGCATCGCTCGCAAAAAAATCAGGCATAGAGCTGATTCCATGCGGCAAAACGACAAAAGAACCTACAATCTCGGTACGGCGCAGCGGTACAACACTCATGGAAGAGCCTCTTGATGTCCTACGTACCTCATGGTCTGATGCACTCGAACGCGCATTGAAATCATCTTAATCTCAAGCGGGTTTTCTTTACGTACGCTGATGATTCTGTTTTCATAGTTTCATGATCCAGCGTTTGTTCGTCATCCTCACTCTTTCTCTGGTTACGTCTGGGTTTGCCATACCTTACGTATCAGCAGGTACGCAGGCAGCGATCAAAATCGAACAATTGTCAGCCTCAAGCTTTGGCACATGGACACTTCTTTCCGCCAATGGAAGCAGCCGAACAAGTAAAGATAAAGGCGTTGATGTGACGGGCGGATTTACTGCTGCTCTTACCGAATTCGGCCAGACGACGCTGACGGTGACGGCACCAGCAGGCATGTCGGTATCCATTAGTGTCTATCATGGTGGTGACCTCGTAAAAGAGGTGACGTCAAATCAATACTCATTTCCGCTCTATACCAACGATAATTACCGTTTCGTTATCAAATATTCATTGTCACGAACCGGATCTCTTGGTGTCACCAGTGAGCCGGGCCAACTTCGTTTTCGGATGAAGGGTCCGACGTCACGGAACTACAGTGCGGTCACTCCATTTACGTTCAAAGAACTTCCCGCTGGGAAATACAGTCTGTACTTCCCCAAAACACAAGACTGTCTGCAGCCTGCGGTACAAACGATTGATGTTCAGCCAGGACAACGCAATACGACAAACGTTTCACTGACGTGTAATGTTGCTGCAGAGGAAAATGTCGACCGTTCACGTGTCAGCAAGCGAACATTATTTGAATATGTCCAAACACGAGAGACGAAAACAAGGGGTCAGAGAAAATAGCCTAAGCAACCATTGCAGCTGCAAGTTTCGTGCTGTTTCCAGCACCCATGATCAACAGCACATCATCGTTGAGCAGTAACTGATCCAGTGCAGTTTTTGTTTTCGAGAGATTGCCCGTGGGCCTGCACGAAACTTTGCACGTTTTGCCGATCTCAGCCGCGAGCTTCGCAACGTCAGCCGGTTCTTTGTCTTTATCCGGGCGTGCGTCAAACACTTTGGTGACGAGAACAAGCCCGACACCTGCAAACGCAGAGGTAAAATCTTTCCAGAGCTTTATAATACGATCATTGGTATGTGGTTCAAAAACACACACGAGTCTTCGTTCAGGATATTGTGCCTTGATAGCAGCGATTGTCGCTCGGATCTCCACGGGATGATGAGCATAGTCATCGATGACTGTGACACCCAGTTTCGTTTCACCCTTCACTTCCATACGGCGCCATGATCCTGCAAATCCAAGCAATGATTCCTCGGTCTTTTGTTGCGGCAACTGACGTAACTTCGCAAGTGCGAGCACCAGCTGTGCATTTTGTTGCATATGCACGCCCGGCACGGAAAGCGTCGGCAATGCTTCTGTATCTGCATCAATCAGTGTTTTACCGGCTGCTGTAATAATTTCCTGACTGTGCGTGTCAGCTCCGTGTGCAATAACACTCCCCTCTTTTGGCAAAGATGAGATGAATTCTTTGAACGCCTGTGCGTAATCGTCTTGATTCTTAAACGAATCAAAGTGATCACCATCAGTATTGGTCAGAAGAATCGTTGTTGGCTTGAGGTACAAAAAAGACCGTCGGTATTCGCATGCTTCTACGATCCAAAGATTGCCTTTCCCTTTACGCCAGTTTCGGCCGCCAAGGTCAGCCGTTTTGGTCCCGATGACGACATTCGGATCAAGTCCAGCGTCGATAAAGACTTTTGCAGCCATCGCAGTTGTCGAAGACTTTCCGTGTGTACCGCAGATAGCAATCAGATCTGTCCCAGCCGTGAGTTCACCAAGAGCTGCAAAGTATGACATCTGACGAATACCAAGTTCAGTAGCTTTCTTACGCTCAGGACTACTATCAGGAATTGCTTCTGAATAGACGAATAACTCCGTATCTGCCGGTACAGAAGCAGCATTCTGAACGAGTGTGACTTTGATTCCCTGTGATAGAAGATCCTGCACAGTCTCAGAATCAGATCCATCGGTTCCGGTTACTTCATGCCCAAGACAACGCATATGCGCTGCATACGCAGACAAGCCGATCCCCCCGATGCCGCTACAGAATATTTTCATGGATAGATCATAGCACGCAAAGTCAGTCATTAGTCTGTAAGTCAGAAGTCATAAGTACTTGTTATTAAACTTTTTGACTTATGACTTGTGACTTATGACTCCCATGATAACCTATCCTGCGTGTCCTATAACGAAGTAGCGCCGATTCCCAAACAGATGACCATCGTCGTCGGGTTGTGTGTGGTGGGACTGATGGCTTTTGGCCTTGCGCTGTCGTACTACAAAAATATTCTGTTTGACCGTCAGCTGGTGACCATGCAGGAGCGGAACATGCGCCTCAAGCAGCAGATTGCACAAGGATACGGTCAGCTTCAGTATTTGGAATCAGCGCAGTATAAAGATAAGTATGCCAAAGAAAACTTCGGTGTCCTTAAAGCCGGTGAAAAAGTGCTCATCATCAATCGCCCGGCAGAAACCGTTTCCCTAAGTCAAAATGCCGCAGATCTTACTCCCGAGGAAAAACAGGCGATTTTTGAGGAGAATCTCCGGAGCATCAGGATTATTGATCATTGGAAATTGTATTTGTTTCATGGCGATAAGGTTGATGATCTGAAGAAAAATATGTAGCTCAAAAGAGCGACATTTCTGAAAAAATTGGTTGCGGGGGCAGGATTTGAACCTGCGGCCTCAAGGTTATGAGCCTTGCGAGCTACCGGGCTGCTCCACCCCGCGGTAGACACGCAGTATGCAGCCAAACTCAACAAAAAGCAAAAAGATGGTGCCTCATCTGCTAAGCAAAGAAGAAAGAATTTTCTTCACAGCCCTCTCCTCCCGACCTCCTCTCCAGCGTTCTGGAGAGGAGGGGGCCTAAGCTTTCTTTGATAACAAACATTTCTCTCTCCATAGCGATGGAGAGAGATGTCGCCTTAGCGACAGAGTGAGGGCTAGGGAAAGCTGATTTTTAAGACCAACTGGTGCGAGCTAATAAATTTGGCAATTTTGTACTTGCACACACAAGAAACATCCCTATAATCTCTCCGCTATGGCAACAAAAAAGGCCGGTGGGTCTACAGAAAACGGCAGAGATAGTAGATCAAAACGTCGAGGCGTTAAGCGCTTCGGTGGCCAAACGGTGAATCCTGGCGACATTCTCATTCGCCAGAAAGGTTACTGGTACCGCCCAGGTGCGAATACGTATGTAGGAAAAGATTGGACGATCCATGCTGAAATTGCAGGAAAAGTGGTTTTCCACAAAGCCAAGATCAAGAAATTTAACGGCAGCCGTGACCTAGAGACGATCATCAGTGTGGCTGCAGTGGCTGCCTAGGCTTCAAGTGTTTTATATCTCTTAGAAGAATTTTTGTTGTACGACCAAACCCCCGATAGCGTTAAAGCGTATCGGGTATTTGCCTGCATCATGATTATTCTTCATCGACAAGAATATGGTGCTTGCTCTTGTAGTAAAGAATATGCGCTCTCGATGCCCTCAGCAGAGTATCGTCAAGACCTGCCTTTAGGCCATCCGCTGTGTCGTACTGAACGCAGCTCATGTATCCAGCGCAAAATACGACAACGAGCATTGGCCAAATTTGCATGGGTGAAACAAAGGCAACAGATATGAACATCGTTGTCAGTGACACTAAGAATGCGGTGAACATCCAGAAAGTTATGCTCATAGCAATATTCATAAGTTTTGCCGGAACACCACCAAAGCTCATCGAGAACCATGCTCCACCGAATACCATTACAGGACCAATTAAGGCAGAAATGATTGTCGAATAACCTTCTTCTTGTGTCTTGAGCAGCCCCCACATGACACAGAGCATTGTGAGGAAATTGATCCACAAAGCACATCGATGCTTGTGAATATTATCTTGGACGAATCCTCTCTCATCTTGTTGAATGTCGCAGTGGAGAAAGCCTCTCAGAACAACATACCTCAGGAAGAGAAAAAATGGATCGATGTTGTTCAATGCTTTCATAGGATGTGAGGAATCAATCATAAACAATGAGTCATGTATCAATGCTGGTGGGCCAGGGTGGAGTTGAACCGCCGACCCCAGGTTTATAAGTCCTGTGCTCTAACCAACTGAGCTACTGGCCCACATGAGAAGTATACCTTAATTGAAAAGAACCAACTGCTTGTCGGCCGAAGCTCCGCAGAGCGAAGGCTGAAGCTACTGGCCCACGGAATGATCATACCACTCAATTTTGCGAAAAACATTGTTCAGACGACGCGTTCCTGACTGAGAAATCGGAAAAGAACACAATCACTCTTTAAGAACGATGTCCAAACCTCGCAAAAGCGATGCAGCTTCAGGGAGAGAGAAAATTGTTTTCTTGAGATTATTATTCCTGAAGTCTATCGCATAATTAAACGCACGCACA
>CALRGQ010000018.1 GCA_943357915.1 Candidatus Peribacteria bacterium | reverse complement strand
GGCATTATTCACGCATGCGAGATGTTCTTCGGGTGGAACACAGTCTGTATTATTGAGACAGGTATTAGGTCCAGCACCTGGGGCGGCGACGCAGGAATTAGCGGAGCACTCCAAGTGCATATCCAAAGGAAGACAATCAGCCTACGTCGCACACTTGTTATCCCCTACTCCCGGTACTGCAATGCAAGTTTCCCAGACACATTCAAGGTGTTGATCGGCTGCCACACAGTCCGTATTACTGAGACACGTATTTGGCCCAGCTCCTGCGCGAGATGTGCAGGTAGATCCCACGCATGCGAGGTGACGCTCAAGCGGTACACAAGCGCCATTCGTCACACAGTCGGGATCCCCCGGTCCGTCAACAGCGGCGCAAACAGGCCATCCAGAACCGAGGTTCACACAAGCTAGGTGTTCATCGGGTGGCGTACAGTCAGCATCATTGGTGCAATCACTAGTTCCAGGAACAGAGACCAGGAGACAGGAATAACCAGAGCAAGCGAAATGTTCGTCGCCACCTCCCGTGGTTCCTCCAGTTGTTCCACCTGTAGTTCCACCCGTGGTTCCTCCAGTTGTTCCACCTGTAGTTCCACCCGTAGTGCCTCCAGTTGTTCCACCCGTAGTGCCTCCAGTTGTTCCTCCGGTTGTTCCTCCAGTTGTTCCTCCCGTAGTACCTCCGGTTGTTCCTCCAGTCGTACCGCCTGTACTTCCTCCGGTCGTCCCAGATGAATTTCCCGATGATGAACCATCACAAGGAGGAATATTTAAGTCAATGTGGTCGCAGAAACCAAAAGCAGTGCAATATTCATATGTACAAGGATCGCCATCAAAGCATCCAGTTAGATCATCTAGATCGCATGGTTCTGGCGGTGGTGGGTCGCCACCTGTTGTTCCGGCTGCCTCTCCACCGGAACTACTGCCACCAAGCGGGTCACAAATGCTAAAATGACACTCTCCACACGTTCCGGGATACTGGCAACATCCTTCCACACATGTGCCCGCCACACCTCCATCGGATGCGGCGCAGTCTTCTTCACCGGCACATGCTCCGGCTGAACACAGTACTCCCACTTTTTCCTGCCCTTCTTCTCCCACAAATGCATTGAGCTGAAGTGAGTCAAGCAGATTCTGTGACTGCAGAAACATGACAGCGAGCACAACTCCTAGGAGCGTGTCCAGATGGTAGCGAGAAAAAGAGGAAGGAGGAGTCATTGAGGTATCAAGTCGGAGGGGCTCTGCAGCCTGGAGGGTTAGCATCCATCTGGCAACACTTACCCGTACACAAAGCTGAGCAACCTTCCCAAGGATAACCACCCCCACCCATCACTATTGACAAACATTTGCATTCTTCACATGGATCAAGACAATTTTGACAAAAAGGATCGCTCGATGGTGAGCAGTCATCAACCGGGCTATCATGGCACCGACCACTATAGCAAAATCCTATTTCACAGCAAACGAACTCGAGTGAATTTAGTCCACATTCATGGGTTCCAGCTACCGGACAGGGATCTACTTCACCTTCCTCATGGCACAGACCATTCCAGCATAAATTCGCTGGGCAACAAAAGGGTCCACATGCGGATTCTCCAGGCACTGTACAGGAAGTGCTCGATACACTTGCCGCTCTTACAATGCTTTTCTTGATCATCCCAACATCGATAGTCGCTACCTGATACACGACGATACTCATGATAAAACCGAACGACATTCGTAGTAATACCCGACTTATTGGAAGAGGTTTATTCATACTTAGAAGTAATTTTATCAGATGCTACAACGTGCACGACAAAGTGGGATTGTCATGAAGTCCTTCAGTGGCTTAATGATAGTCGAATGCGACGAAGGTTACATTTTGTCGTTCAAATCGCGGGACAACTATCCCCCGGGTTGACGGTGATGACACAATTACCGTTTCCAAAGGAAAGCGTTCCTCCCTCATAGTCACTCGAACGCGCAAGCCTGAGAAGCGCTTCCTCCATACATCCATCTGCAATACTCAAAGCCTCTGCACTCTTTGGTTCGGCTCGTCCCATGGAAAGTCCTTGAAGACTCTGCAGAGCAATACTCATGCCAATGGCCAGTGTCACGGCACTCGTCACGAGAATTGTGACGATCAGCATCGCGCCGGGCTTGGTGGAAAGATGAGTCATTGTCGTAACGAGGTGGAAGTTTCAAGAGAGAAAGTTGCTCCGGGGAGAGTTGACCTAGCACGGAGGTTCAATTTTATTGTACCAGGTGTGCCGGCTACCGAGAGATTCGTAAACTTCATCTGTTCTACGATAATCTTTGACGAGGTCAGTGGAAACGGAACGGAACCACCTTCGCTCGCGTTGATGTAACCATTCTGAAGGGAAAACGTTATGTCGGGAGTATTGTACATGGAGAGACTGAGCTTGCCGTCGGGATCCGAACCGAAGGTCGATTCAGAAGTTTTTATGGCGACAGCATTACGAATTGTCCTCGTGAGGACTCGTGATGTAAAGCGCAGTTCTTCTTGTAACGGTTGCAAGATGGCAAGTTTGTCTCGTGTTGCAATGAGGAGGAACGTACTCCGAAATACTGCAACAAGGATCAACGCGCTGAGGCCGATATAGAGAATGTATTCGAGAAGGGAAAAACCGCGATGGAGACTCATGGGTATGTGATGGAAACGTTTTCGAGAACCGGTGTTGTTCCATATCCACTCAAAGTGGCCTGCCACTGGATATACCGTGTGCCTGTCGCGGAGGGGTCAGGAACAATGGTTGTACCATCACCGTATTCAAATACTGTGGCATTTGTTCCATCGGATCCCACCCACTCTGCTTGTTTCAGGTTTGCCAAAGAGTCAGCAGTACGAATGCGAAAATAGATGGTGCCCTGTCCGCTCATTGTCCACCAGATTTTTTGCCAGAGTGTTGGCTCTACCCCCCCATCGAATGGCGTTGATGTGATCCTCCCCTCTCTCGCTCGAATGCTCGTCCCCTCCAGTATTTGTAGTGTCGACGTGTCATCGCGACAGCCGGCAAAAATGTATGCGCCGAAAAAAGTGATGGCATCACACATGTCACCGTCGAGCTCTTGCTGTCCTGCTTCCGAAAAATTAGAAAGTCTGACGAGGCGAACATCATCTATGCCGCCACTCATCGGAAAGACTGCAAACATCTCACTCGGAACAATAAACATTGCAAGCATATCATCAGAACCGAAGTCGGTTGACTTGCCTGGCACGGCTGATGGGCAAGAGGCAGGGTCATTAGGATCGATTGCATACTTTGCAAATTCATCCTGTCCCCCTCCCGCTCGGCCAATGAAAAGTTGATTATTGTAGATCTGAATAGCGACCGCGTCCTCAGTTCCGGGAAGGTCACAATTTTGACCTGCCATATTTGTTACATTTACGATGAAGAGCTCGCCATTATTATCCTCAGTAGCAAGGTACGCAAAATCTTCACGGATTGCGATGCCGAGGACATCAGCATTGATTTCCGCGGAATCGATAAGAACGAGAGATCCTAAAGGGTTTGTCGTGTCCAGAACGTAAAACTCGTCATCACCTCCACTCCTCAGGCGGCCAACGTAGAGACGATTCGCTGTTTCATCGAGGATGACGTCCTCTGGGTTTGCGTTCCCCGACATGTTCCAGACGTTGACGACCGCAAAAGTACGGAGGTCTACAACGCGTATCTCTTCCGAGTTTTCGTCAGTTAAAACATATGCATAATTCCTTCCTACCGCAAAACCACGGCTACGAGCTCCAAGTTCCACTGATCCACTTTGTGATATGTGACCTCGGCTCAGATCTGAGATGTCGTAACTTAAAAATTCTCGACTCACACCATTATCTCCCAGTGCGATATAGAGCCGGTCTCGGATGCGATCAACATGCATCTCGCTGACATCCGCGTTTCCAGTGAGATTGTGCGTCAGGAATGGCGTGAGTGTATCGATGGGGTTTGCTATCAGGAGTTCCACGCTGCCTTCGGAAGTCACTTGTGTACTGTTTCTAAAATATTTTTCAAATGTACTCTTCGAATCGGATTTCCATGCTGGTGATTTCCAATTCCCAAAATATGTCGTGAGGCTGACAGTGCTCGTTCCTCCCTGACGAGGATTCCATGTAACGATGGATGTACCTGATAGGGTATCCACATCTTCCGTCCCGCCGCTTTCCACAATCTCACCATTGAGCCGGTAGACTTTTTCTATGGTGATAACTCGAGTATATACTGTAGTTCCTGGAGCCGGAGTATCTGCAGGGTATGTGTTTGGCGTACCGGTAAATTCATATCTGCCGCTGGTTGCATCTAAACCGTACGTACCAGGTACTACTTCAAAGAAATTCCTATTCGCAATTGACCGAGCTGCTTCCAAACCTTCCTGAGCAAAGTTCGATGCAAACGTGCTTTCTCGTGCACGACGTTCCAGCTCGAAAGATCCAACGACAAGGCGTACAAAAACCGCTGCGATCATAATGACTGCCGCGGCTGCAATGACGACTTCTACCAGTAGAAAGCCAGTGTGGATACCATATTTTTTCTGCATAGATGTCATATTACTCTACTTTTAAACCGCCCACATCATTCACGGTAATTGTTTTCATGCCGCCCGCGGTATGCGTAATCGTTATTGTTCCTCTGGCCTCTGGCCTGCCCGTTGATTTTTGAAAGTGAATATCAGATAACGAGCCGCCGAATTGGAAGACACCACTGACAGTTTGCGTTTCATCAAGAGATGTATCTCGACCCACTTCATCATATGAATTTCCTGCATAAAGCACATAAGAACTAGGTAACATTTTCACACTCCAAGCCCTACCTCGTTCAGTTGTTTGTGCACGGTGCCGCGCAACGACGAGCGTACGAAAGATATCCTGCGAGACAGTACGGAGGGTCTGCGACGTACGGAAATTAGCGATAAACGGAACGCTCGCAGCTAATACAACCGCAATGAGTGCAGTGACAATGATCATTTCCATGGTACTGAATCCGTAACGACGCATGTACCTGACTCTACTCTTATCATTCTTTGCTCTCAATGTTGGTATCAATTCCTTAGAAACGTACATTCACTATACTCAGCACTATTCTTTTTTTCATGCGCATGAACATGTTTTTTCGATGCCATACAGGCAAACGAATTTTTACGTACAAAGGACTTGCGAGCGCAATGAGGAGAGGGGTGAAGGGATGAAGGTAGCGTGGCTCCGTTGCTGCAATAATCGATGTCATGAACAGACCAACAATCGGGAGGATGAGAGGCAAGCAAAGGAGTAGAAAATTCTTTTGATTCTTTATTCCAAAAAGAAGGTAGGCCAAGGCAGGTACATACACGAGCGCCAGCATCAGCTTCTGAGACAGTGCTGCTAGTTTCCAAAAATTCGTGCCTGATGTCGGGAACGGGACGGTGCCATAGATCATATCGACCATACGAACCAAGACTCCATGAGCCGCAGCTTTTGGATGGTTCCCTGCCCACGTCAGATTTTCCTGAAGAACCTGGTCTGTATTCCATGGGATGTTCCGCATGTCGGTCATGGACTTCTGAAGTGCAACCGGATTGTGGATGACGTATCCTCCTCCATCCGGAAATTTGACGGACGCCCCGAGAAGATCACCATGATTCGCTAGTGCCATACGAAAGACATCGTTTGAGAGGAGCAGAAACTTTCCATGATTCCTTTTGGTCATTTCCAGACTTGCCGGTGTGATGGCCAAGGCGATACAGAATACGAAGAGTGCCGCTGCGCTGTAGCGATATATCGGTGTCACTTTCCATCTCCAATGCAAGAAAGAGAAAGCAGCAAAGACTCCAACGATAAGACCGACAGACTTAAATGTTGCGGAAAGTCCGAAAAAGATTCCAGCGAGAGCGATACAAAACATATGTTTCTTTTTAAGTCCGAAAGAGAGCATGAGTACGCCTGCAGTCACAAGAAATGTGAATGGGGTTTCTGCAATGACGTATGCGCTGTAATCAAAGAGTGGGAAAGCGATGGCACTGATGCCGAGTGCGATATAAGCGGCTCTGCGGCCGAAGTGCACATATGCAAGCAACGCGGACATCGGCATGAGGAGTATCGCGAGAATCCATTGGACGACTTGAAACAGAAATACTCTGTCCATCTGTGGTCCAAGTAACAGAGCTAAAAACCACGCCATGCCCGGCGGATACAACGTGTCAACCGAGTGCCAGATTGCCGGAGGATGCCACATCGTTCGGGCACCGTTCCAATATTGCAACATGTCGCTATAGACATACAGCTTTTGAAATTCCTCGACGGAATCCCAGGGATGCGCACCGAATATCCAGATCGTCCGCAGTATTGCTCCAAGCGTTATCATCAAGAAAATCCAATGCCATTGTTGCCTTTTGAGTTTGTATGAAACCATAAAGCTATTTCAGTATTGTTTATCGACTTATCCCACTGCGCTGGTCACGTTGTAGATTGGCGTGATGATGCCGAGCACCGTGAATGCAACAATCGAACCAATGAAAATAAGAAGCATCGGCTCCATTGCTTGTGTCATCGCTTTGATGGAGTTATCCAACTCACTTTGGTACAGCTCGCCGATGTACTCCATTGTCTTGACGAATGTTCCGCTCTCTTCGCCAACGGTGACGAGTGTCATGACCAAGTGCGGGAATATTTTTGGGTATTTCCCGACAGTTTCCCCCAGTGTTTGACCGGCCGCGATCTGAGGAATCATCGTCATCACCGTTTTACGCAGGACGCGGTTTCGCATCGCATTGGCCGTAGAATCCAAAGCGCTGGTCAACGGAATGCCGCTATCCAGCAATGTCGACAGTGTGCTAGCGAATTCAGCAATATAGGCATTCTGCTGCAGACCACGAACAAACGGTATGAGACCGATGAGTGCCTGTACCAGAGGCTTTGTACGCTCGGCGGTAAATGCTGTGAAAGCAAGTGAGCCTGCGCCAATTGCCCCGAGACCGATCCATAGCCCGTAGTTACTGAACATATGTGCGCACCAGAGAATGACGCGTGTATTAAAAGGAAGCTCGACATTCAGCGATGCAAAGAGTGGAATGAGTTTGGGCAACACGAAGATACCAACAGCGAGTCCCATCATGGCGAGGGCAATGAACACGAATAGCGGATACATCATCGCGCTGCGAATTTTGCGTTTCAGTTCTTGCGCAGCGGTTAAGTGTTTCACGATAGCTTCCAGACTTTTTTCAAGTGTGCCCGAGAATTCGCCGGTGCGAACTAAGTTGATAACAATCGGTGGAAACCCCGCCGTGGAACTTTCCATCGTTTCCGCTAGAGGCTTACCGGTTTCAGCGTTTTGTCGAAGATGCGTAATTACCCCACGCTGGCGTTTTGGTGTGTCCCCTTCCAGAATTGTCAGCACTCGTACAAGTGGCACGCCGGCTTTTAACATCACACTGATGTTCCGGAGAAGCAGAATGATTTTATTCGTGCCGAGTGCGGGATGAAGGAGGCTCATGAGCGTATGACGCGGAGAACATCTTGAAGTGTGGTGATTCCTTGCAATGCCTTGGTGATGCCATCATCAAGCATGCTTTTCCCGCCACGGTCCTGTACGAGTTTGTGAATCGTATCGGCGCTCGCTCTTTGTAGAATCAGGGCTCGGATGTCGGTATCAATTAAGACGATTTCATAGATGCCGATGCGCCCCTTAAATCCACTGCCATGACAGACATTGCACCCCTTTCCTCTATAGAGACGTACGGAACTGCCATCTTTATTGATCCGAGGAAGGATGTCGGGCGGACAGATGGACGCGAGTGTCTCATGGTTCACATCCAAACTTTCACGACAGTGTATGCAGATTTTGCGAACCAGACGCTGTGCGATGACGACGTTGACGGTGGAAGCAATGAGAAACGGCTCGATGCCCATATCGATAAGACGTGGTACGGCAGTCGGCGCGTCATTCGTATGCAGTGTGCTTAACACCAAGTGACCGGTCATGGCAGAGTCAACCGCGATGCTTGCGGTTTCATGATCACGAATTTCTCCGACCAAAATAATGTTTGGATCTTGACGAACAATCGACCGAAGACCGCTGGCAAATGTCAGGCCTACTTTATCATTCACCTGAATTTGGTTCGCTCCGGGGAGTTCATACTCCACCGGATCCTCAATCGTTGAGATGTTGATCGCTTCGCTTTGAAGCTGTCGCATGATGGTATAGAGCGTCGTGGTTTTTCCGGAGCCGGTAGGACCAGTCACCAGAATCATTCCCCAGGATCGCTTCATCTCACTGCGCAACATCTCTTGATCCTTCAGTCCTAAACCCAGTGCATCGAGCGGAAGAACCTCATCTGAACCAACTAAGAGACGCAACACGACTTTTTCGCCACGCGTGGTAGGCACCACCGAGAGACGCACATCAATCTTGGTTCCTTCGCCTATATACGACAACTTTCCGTCTTGCGGTATGGCATGTTCGTCGGTCGCAAGATTTGCCATGACTTTGAGTCTGAGCACCATATGAGCATGGACGTTCTTTGGGATATGCGCTGTCGTACGCAAGAGTCCATCGACACGTTCACGTACGATCGCTTCTTTGGCTTGCGGCTCAATGTGAACGTCCGAGGCTCCGCTCCGAAGTGCGTGCTGTAACATCATATCCACAAGTGCGATCACCGGTTCATCTTTGGCGTCACCGGAATGTCCTTTCGCAGCGCGATTTTGGAGTGCAGTGAACCGTTCCTCAAAACTGATGTCATACTTTGCGATGGCGTTGTGCAGTGATTGTTTGGTGGCCAGGGAATAGTGAATGCCACCTCGAAATTTTTTCTGGAGTAGTCGCCGAAAGGCACCACGTTCCGGATGCAAAAGCGCGACGTGAGTCCCGTCATCGCCTTGTTTGAACACGAGTGCACCCTGCGTCTGAGCAACTGTCTGCGGCAGCAACTGCATGACGGCAGTCGTCACTGGCTCGATGTCCAGATTCACGAAGTGCCAGTTATGAGCAAAGGCTTTCAGTACCGCTGCTTGATCAACAGTCAGTGACCCTTCTTTCAGGAGCAGATGTTCAAACTCTTCTTGAGATCCACCACTTTTTTCTATGAGACTCTGCATGCGCTCCGGCGTGACGCGTTGAGAATCCACAAGCAGTTTTTGAAACTGTTCATCGATGGTAGAACCCGGTGAGGATTTTTGTGTGAGATTCAATCTCATTATATTAGCAGAGATTTGTTTAACTGTCCATGCATTCATTATTGCTTGCTGTGGACTTCCATTATCACTTTCCATAGCATTTCTAAGTATTTATTTCACTTCTTTTCGTTTCACTTTATGATTCCCTCTCTCAAAACCGCCCGACGCGGGTTTACGCTGATCGAGCTCATCATCGTCATCGCGATCATCGCGGTCATTGCTGCCGGTGTGTTCGTTGCGCTTGATCCAGTCAAACGTCTGAATTCCGGACGCAACGCAGTTCGTTGGACCGATGTCACGGCTATCGCTAGTGCGATCAAGCTATTCCAGGCTGATAGCGCCTCAGGTTCATTGGTATTCTCGACTCCGGCTCTTCTTCAGGATTCAAACCCTGCTACGTTCCAGATCATTGGAACTGCTACAACCGGCTGTGACACAGTACTCTGTAATGGTGTTGCTGCTGCAGCACCTTGTATGAACCTTCATACAAACTTCACGAAGTACCTTCCAGATACTCCACATGATCCAACACAGAGCCCTGCGAATGGTGCCCTTAATTCACGCTATTACGTGAATTATGACACTGCTACCGGATTGGTAACCGCTGGAGCCTGTGATGCTCAAGGTGAAGGCCCAGGTGGAACTGCGCCATCTCCTACCATTACAATCTCTCGTTAAGAAAAGATTCTCCTGACAGAACTGCAGAATCAGAAGAAGGGGCACGTGCCCCTTCTTTTTTTGGCATTTTTCTGTTATAATGAAGTGAATACCAAATCCCTCACCATCCTCGGCGTCTACGTTCTTTTCGCTTCCAAAAAGATGGGGTTCCCCGTTGCACGTCCTTACGATCATATTCGTCAGCTGCATGCTTCTGTATGTCGCTTTAGTGACTATTCTGAGGACTGGTACCACGTTTTCATGGTCACTGCTTGCGTACCTTCCATCAAGTATTCGGTCTTTGATGACGACTGATGTGAATGTACTCATGGGTTTTCTTGTGTCGATCCTCATCATTGCTATTTTGGTTAATCAGCTGAGGAAGGCTCGTCAGCGTGAACGCAGTATCACGATGAAAATCGACGAACTCGAAGATGTGATCAAACAGAAAGCCATCGAGGTGCAGCGCTTCCAGCAAGCGGTCGAAAATTCGTCTGAGGCGAGTGCGATTGTTTTGCCTGATCTTCGGTATGTGTATGTCAATCCTGCATGGCAGCGACAGACGGGATATCCAAAAAATGAAGCGCTGGGTCAGACACTTGCGCTTATTCAGAGTTCCAACATGAAGCTTTCTGTGATGGATGAAATGCTCCGCATCAGTAGGCAAGGACACAGTAATTACTCAGAAGACTGTGTTTTTAAGAAGAAAAACGGTGAGGAATTTTTCGCGGAGCAGACGATGTATCCCATCATGCAAAACGGCCAGCCCATTTTTTTCGTGCTCGTTCATCACGACATCACCGCTCGTGTTCATTCCGACACTGCAAAGTCAGAATTCATCTCGCTTGCCAGTCATCAGCTGAGAACGCCACTTACTGCGCTGCGTCTCACTCTTGACGCACTGCTTCGTGGGCAGCTTGGAAAAGTGGAACCTGCAACAGAACAAGCTGCCACCAGTGCAATGGAATACGTTGTGAGAATGGCGGACACCTTACATACGATGTTGAATATTTCCCAAATGGAGGAGGGCCGCATGAAGCCGGTGGCTGCGACGGTACATATCGCTGAATTTTTGACGTCAGTTCTCTCCAATTTCGATTTTGAGATCTCACGAAAAAAACAGAAATGCACTATCGATTGTCCGAAGGACCTTGATTGCGTCACGGACCAAGCTCTCTTTTGGGAAGTGGTGAATAATCTCCTTGCGAATGCTCTTCGGTACACTCCGGATGCCGGAACAGTGACGATGACCGCACGCAGTGAAGGAGACAAACTTCGTCTGGATATTAACGATTCCGGTTGCGGTATTCCGTCCTATCAGACGGAGAAGATTTTCACCAAGTTCTTCCGTGCCGATAACGTGATGAAGACGGATACGGAGGGGACTGGGTTGGGTCTTTATCTCGTTCATGCAATCGTTAGGCTCCTTCAAGGTTCTATTTCCTTCACTTCTACAGAAGGCAAAGGTACGATTTTCACAGTTCATGTTCCTCTTTCTGCCTCTTATACATGACAAAAATTCTTCTCGCCGAGGATGAGGGATTCATCGCAAGCCTTTACAAGCTGGAGCTAGAGAGGCATAGCGTTGAGGTGAAGATTGTAGGCAATGGCAAGGAAGCTTTGGCGGCTCTTGAAGAAGACGTGTTTGATATTTTGCTCATGGATCTGATCATGCCCGATATGGATGGCTTTGAGTTACTGAAAAACATAAAAGAAAAGAAAATTATTTTGCCGGTTATCGTGCTAACGAATCTTAGCCAGAACGTTGATCAGCAAAAATGTGCGGAGTACGGAGTGAAGGATTATCTCGTCAAAGCTGACATTGATGCACCAGAAGTGTGGAACCGAGTACAGAAGGTACTACAATTGCCACCTGCAACGACGTAAAGTCTTACGGTACAATCCTCAAAAATTTTCGCTTACCTACTTTCCACGTTCCCTGCGCCGCCTTCGCTTTGAGGTCAGTGACAGGTAGCTCGTTGTGCTTCACACCGCCTTGTTCTATAAGCCTTCGTGCGTCTGATGTACTTGCAACAGAGCCGCTACCAACCAAAGCATCGATCAATGACTCCCCTTTTTTGGCTTTGTATTCGGGCATGTCGTCCGGAACACCTTTGTTCTTGAAGACGTTTTCAAATGCTTCTTCGGCTGTTTTGGCGTCTGCTGCTGAGTGATACATCGTTACGATCTCGCGGGCGAGGCGCATTTTCAAATTCTTAGGGTTCTCTGAGCCGTCTTTCAGTGCTTTTTCGGCAGCTAATACCTCGGACATTGGGATATCAGTGCAGCATTCCATATAGACTGGAATCAGGTTATCCGGCATCGAGAGAATCTTTCCGTACATCTCATTTGGTTCATCCGTAAGGTAGACGCAATTGTTATATGTTTTACTCATCTTACGGCCATCTGTGCCTTCTATGAGTTTTGTCGTGAGGACGAATTTGTCTCGCTTTTTAAATGCTGTCTGAAGCGTACGACCGGCAAGCATATTAAAGAGCTGATCATTGCCGCCCAGTTCTACATCGACGTCGAGCATCACAGAGTCGTAGCCCACCATGAGTGGGTACATAAACTCGGTAACACTAATCGGATTATCTTCTGTAAGACGCTTCGCAAACATATCGCGCTTGAGCATTTGCTGCACAGTGAAATGGCTTGTGAGCTCGAGAATTTCCTTGAAAGAAAGTTTCTCCAACCATTCGTGGTTGTACCGAATCTCCAGTGTTTTCATATTCAAAATGAGTTTTGCTTGCTCAATATAGGTCTCAAAGTTTTTCTTCACATCGTCAGCAGTTAACGCTTGGCGCATTTCATCTTTGCCCGTTGGATCTCCAATCATGGCTGTGAAGCTGCCGATCAGTAAAATCACATGATGGCCCGCATCCTGAAACGCACGCATCTTCCGAAGCGGTACGGAGTGCCCCAGATGCAGCTTCGCACCTGTCGGATCTATTCCTAAGTAAAGCCGTAGCTTCTTTCCGGATTTCAACTTTTCCTCGGCCAGCTTACGCGGGACGACGTCAGTTACTGCCCGTGTTAAAAGTTCATCTACGTGTGTCATCTTTCCCGAGTTTGCGGCATACTCTGGCTATGAGTCAAACGTCAAACGATGATCCGGGGCACAGCACGGTTACTGTTCAGGGCGGTGGACTTCGCATAGACCAGTTTCTCGCCATGCAGGAGGGCATCAAGAGCCGAAGTTCGGCGCAAAAACTTTTGGATGCAGGATTGGTGCAATGTCAGAGAAAGAAGGTAAAGAAATCTTCATACAAAGTAGAAGCTGGCGATATTGTCTCGTATATACTCCCCGCTTCTGCACCTATTCCGGAGTCATCCGTCTCAACGTGTACGTTGCCAGTTTTATTCGAAGATGATTACTGTATGGTTATCAGCAAGCCGGCTGGTTTTGCAGTGCATCCCGGAAACGGTATGAAGAAGGCCGAAGAAACAATTCTCTCTGCACTGAAGCCACTGTTTCGTCAGCGCAAGCTTTCATTCTCTGAGTCTGAAGTTCTGGTGCATCGCTTGGACCGTGAAACGACCGGCTGTCTGCTCATCGCAAAAAATCCAGAAGCACATATGAAATTACAAAAACAATTTGCAGATCGTTCCGTTGAAAAAACATACCTGACGTTAGTCACTGGTGTCCCCTACCCCGCTGCCGCTGTCATCGATGCGCCGATCGGGCGTCATGCACAAGAACGAACCAAAATGTCTGTGTATCAGTCCACGGCTTCCAGAAGTGCTCGAACGACGTACAGAACACTTGGGAAAACCGACGATGCAGCGCTTCTTGCGTGTGATCTTCATACAGGTCGTACACACCAAATCCGTGTACATCTTAAAAGTATTGGTCATCCGGTTTTAGGAGATCAGAGTTACGGCAGCGGACAATCTGAAACGATCGCGCAGAAAAATGATATTGATTTCTTGTGTTTGCATGCCTGGAAACTTTCATTTATGTCACTCTCGAAAAAACAGGTAAACGTTGTGTGTGCGTTACCAAAAAACTTTCTGACACTTCTGAAAAAGCTGGAAATAAAAATACCGACGTAACTACGGATTAAACGTAATCGTATATTCCAGTACATCCAGTATTTCACCGCCGGCGTTACGTGCGACGACGCGGTAGACGTTCTTGCCGCGTTTCATTGTTCCAAACTCGGTGGACGCGATATAGTTCCATGTTGTTTTTCCAGAGAGATATAGCGAAAGCGTATAGCCATTGATCGAGATGCTTGTAGTTTCTGCTGAGGTGCGACCCTCCAGAACCGTCTCTTTCTCGCTGATCGTCGCAGATGTTCCGGCTGATGGCTTATCAACGGTGAGTACGCCTGGCGTTAGTGGTGGGTTTTGCTTGAGAGCCGGCTGTGATGATGATACTGCGCCGGTACCCGTGCTTGATGTTCCGGGGGTATACACGATCGTTATACTGCGGGAAGGACTCAGGTTCCCGTCGGCGTCAGCCGCAACGACAGTAAAAGTATTTGGACCTGGTTTTAGGTTTCCAAGATTGGCACTTGCGAGGTAACTCCAGGTTTTGCTGCCAGCCTTAAAGAGCTGCAGTTTGTAATCATTCACGATGACGCTCGCAATGCCCGAAGGTACTTCGCCTGTGATCTCTACTTCTAGTTGTGATGTATTCAGTGTCTCACCGGAGCCGACAGGCGATTTGATACGAACCGGTTCTACGCTTACTTTGAAAACGTTATTAACTGTGCGTTGAATCTTGGAGACGGGAACACCTTGAACGTCTTGTGCCTCTATGGTCATCAAAAACGACGGCTGATCTTTTGGAATGCTAAGCTCAGCGGTAAAAGTCAGATCTGGCTTGATCGTTACACTCTGTCCGTTGATGGTGACCTGAGCAATACGAGCGCTGACTTTACCTGCAACCGTTACAGTCTTTGCGTTGATCTGTGCGCGGTTTTCCGGAGACAGAAGTACAAGTGGCTCTTCGTTACTCGGTGTTGGCTCCATTCCAGTCGTTTCCGTTCCTTTTGATGTATTCATCAGTGCATAACTTGAGATCAAAAAAGGATCCTTCAGCAGCTCAAGCGTGACCGGATCACGGAAATCATATGGGTCTTTTCCATCCTCGATCATGCGTTTTGCTTCTTCAGAGACTGAAACATACTGCCCTTCTCCGATGAAGAGTTCTGGTTTCGAGGTTGCAAAACTGAATGTCACTTTAGCACCGATACCGGCAGCACGCATGACGTTGATGAGGCTTGACCCAAGCAAAGCATTCGTGGAACTTGGGAACTCTGCAGAGTAGTTGCTTGTGAGTACGGTGCGGACAATGGCTCCGGAGTAGCTCGTGAGTTCCGGTGTCATAATCCAGATGCGACCGGATCGAACGTGCAACGTGATTGCGGATATTCCTTCTTGTTCATTATCAGATACTTCTACGAGTACATCGGTCCCAACGTCGAGCCGGACTTTCGTCCCATCAAAAAACTTGAGAGTCGCGTCACCGGAGCCACGGGTTGCAACTGCATCTCCTGCGTACAGTTTTAAGCCTTCTTCTCCGCGTTGCCATTCTTGCTCTTGGAGTGCTACTTGGACGCTTTCGGGACTCGCGATGGTCAGAACTGCGGCAGTCTTTCGTCCTACGGAGCTATCAAACAAGTTGATAGCTTTGGAAGCGAGAAACCACACAATAAAGAGAATAACTGCGCCAATAATAAGCCGAACGAGCAGCGCTGGTCTGCGTGAGTCATGGTTTCCTGCCAAATATTGACGATGACGGTGGTGCTGTAACATTGGCCACCAATCATAGGTGAGAACCCGCCAGCTATGCAACGCCTCTTTTTTCTTATGCAGCCGTGACGCGAGCTACTTCTGTTTTTGTTGTTGTCTCATCCTTGATCATAATTTCTCCGTTTTCCTTCATTGTGCGGAATCCTTCTTTACGAGCTGTGTCCAAAATTTCTGATGCAGTTGCCTGACTCAGGATCATGTTTTTGATCGGTTCCGTGGCGATGAGCAGCTCCGGTAGTGTGCACTGACCAGCAAAGAAACCGGGGTCATCTTCCTTTTGGTTCGCTAACGTGCCTTTCAGTGCCGGATTGATCGTTCGTACAAGTCTTTGAGCCAATATCGCTCGTAGAGCTGGTGCAAATGTGTACGTGCTGATACCCATTGATAGTAAGCGTGGAATCGCTTCAATAGCCGAATTCGTATGCAGCGTCGCGAGCACTAAGTGACCAGTGAGTGACGCGTCGATAGCAGTTTGTGCGGTTTCTTGATCACGGATTTCTCCCACGAGGATGATATCCGGGTCATGGCGCAGAATAGACCGGAGACCTGAGGCAAACGTATAGCCATGTTCGGTATCGACTTGGCTTTGGATGATGTCTTTGAGCTCGTATTCCACCGGATCTTCCAGGGTTATGATGTTGCGGTCTTTTCCTGAGAGCGTCGAAAGAAGGGCATATAAGGTCGTTGTTTTCCCTGAACCAGTAGGGCCAGTAACGAGGATCAAGCCGTTTGGTAAGTTTGTTAGTTCTTGTAACTTTGTCTTGATCTCAAGCGGAAAACCAAGTTTTTCAAGCGGTACGATGCCACGCTCGGGATCCAGAAAACGCAGAGTGTATGCCTCGCCAAAGCGTGATGGCAAGCTGGCGACACGGACGTTGACCATGCGGCCAGCGGTCGGGAACGTGTACTGTCCGTCTTGCGCTACATTCTCGATATTCAGTTTCAGTTTGGACTTGAATTTAATCCGACGTTTTACGGTCTCAAAGTTTTCATGAGAAATATCAAGTAATTTTTTGAGTATCCCCAGCTCTCGCCATTCTACTTTGACGCTCGATTTTTGCGGATTAATATGAATATCAGAAATGCCATTTCGTACAGCTTCTTGCTCCAGAGTCGACAGAAGCTCTTCGCCTTGCAGCATAGCCAGCTTTTTGGGGTCTATTGGTGTCATCTGACTATTATATCATATTTCAGATGTTTTTGGGAGGTCAGAAAGCCGTTATTCTTCAATCCTCTCACCCCACTTGAGCTTACTTCTGAGTGTCGAAAAGAAGCTCTCATCGTTACGTCTCAAGAATTTTACGGATTTTTTGGAGATAACTGCGTGCACGGTGTCATTTCTTTGGAGCGTTACATAGGTCTGGCCATCCAGTGTGAGGCTGACCTGCACGTCTTCAAATTTGTTCTGCTTGGTAAAAATCATCACTTCGATGTTGTCAGAGCCCGGCAGTACGATTGGCTTCTGACTAAAGCTATGGGGATTAATAGGTGTCAGGATTGTTGCTTTCAGTTCCGGATGCACAATCGGGCCACCGGCAGCCAGTGAGTACGCAGTAGAACCGGTGGGTGTGGCGATGATGACGCCATCAGCATGGAACGTTGCGAGTGGGTCGCCATTCACCGAAGTTTTCAGGTCAATCAGCCGTGAAATAGCTCCCTGTGATACAACCGCCTCATTCAGCACCTTTCCTTGCCAGATCTTTTTGCGTCCACGCGTTGCAGTAATTTCGAGGAGACTACGCTCTTCTACTGTGCCTTTGCCTTGCAGAAACATCGGTAGCATCTGTTCAGTCTCGGATAAGCTGAGTTCTGCCAAAAACCCCACAGTGCCTTTGTTAATAGACAGAATCGGTACTGAGTAGTCCTCAAGTTCGCGGACTGTTCGTAGAATAGTGCCGTCACCACCAAGGACAATGAGTAAATCCAGCTCAGAGTGATGTTTGTAGACCGGTGTCTTTCCTGCGTCCAAACGTTTACTACGCTTCCCATCAATTTTTACGGTCGCTCCACATTCGCGGATGATCTCGATCACATGTTTGAGCGTTCGTGAGAGGCCACGGATGTCCGAGCGGGCTGTAATGCCAACAGTGCGATATTTGAGTGCCACAGACCTATGATACCACGTAAAATCGCTGCGCGATCACGTGGCGCCGCCATGTCCTGTTTTCGCTCACATTCTTGTACGCTCTTTGCTATACTACGCCCAATGTACGAGAAGTTTATCCGCATGCTTCGGGCCATGGAGCTCGAGGAGAAAGTCCTCCACATCGGAGTACTGGTCTGTATCCTCGGACTTTTCGTCCCGTGGATCGGTGGTCAGTGGTCTGGAAACGTTCAACAATGGAGCGGTTTTGGTTCGTATACTGGCTTTATTGGGCACGTTGTCTTGCTGGTGCAGCTTTTTGTTCTGTTCATCACCATTTCACCTCTTCTCGGCGGTCCGGTTCTCATCCGAAAGGCAAACCGACACTTTGTACGCTTAAGCCTAAGCTGCATCTGCACGATTTTGCTTGTGATGTCTTTTACGGTACTTTTTAGGCTTACGTCTCAACTTTCCGGCGCTGAAATTCGGTTTGGTATTTACGTGTCTATTGTTGGCAGTGCTATCACCAGTTTGTATGCTTTCCTCAAGTATCAGGAAGAGAAAAGGAGCCAGAATCAGGCATTGTTTATTCATCCAGATGAGCAGGCACCGCCGAGGCCCAAAGTTACCGCCGTTGCCGATGCTCTTCCGGAAGATCGTCCTCCCCTACCGCCTCCTCCACCACCTCTTCCGGTTGAGGATCATCACCTTTTCTCTCACCAATGACATCTGAACCTACTACTACAACGGCGTATAAAGATTCTGATCTCGTCTACGTTGACCCGGAGACTCGTACGGTTGTTGGCATCGTCGAGTGGGATAAGAACGAAAAACCGAAGTCTAGGCCTTACGTCGCATCTCCAGCGAAAGATGCAAAACCCGGTGACAAGCCTAAGGGCTTTTGGCGTAAGTTCTACCCGTTTGGTACATATCGGAGTATGAAACGCATTTTCAAAGTTGAGGGCAAAATCAAAGATGCAGAGCCAAATAAGACATTGGAAGAAGTACTTCCCAGAGCCTTAAACGAGGCTTTTTGGACATGGAACGAGAAAAAGCCGGAGGTGCAAAAAGAGGAATGATTATTTTTCTAATAATACCTCAGCAACTCTCTTCACTTCATTCTTCGCGCCAATAATCAGCGGAGTACGCTGATCAAGGTCTTCGATGATCACGTCAAGAACTGATTGAGTGCCATCACTCGCAGCACCGCCGGCTTGCTCCATGATGTAGGCGAATGGTCCGCATTCAAAAAGTAGCCGTAGTTTGCCTTTCGGATACTTGCTGCCGCCGATATTCGTAAAAATGCCGGCACCTTTGATAAGCATGTGGTGAATGTCCGGGACCATACCGCCGGAATAACGCAGCGTGTGTGCTTCGTCCATCCAGATGTTCATCATTTTTCGGTAGTTCGGCGTATCGACGACGGCGCGAAGGTTGCCGGGAGCATAGGTTTTTACTTCATCGGTCATTGTCAGATTTTTTTGGAGCAGTACAAATTCACCGACTTCATTGAGGAAAAACGCATGGACGCCTCGGCCTGTGGAATACACGAGTATCGTGCGCGGCCCGTACACCAGGTAGAGCGCAGCCACTTGATCACGCGGTGTTTTGCCGATAGGGCTGCCGGCTTCATAGATACCAAAAATAGAACCAATCGCGAGATTACAGTCGACGAGCGAGGAGCCATCGAGTGGGTCATAGACGAGCGTAAAGGGCGCATCCGGTACCAGTTCCATCAACTGTTCTGATTCTTCTTCGGAGCAGAAATTGGCAACAAGACGGCTTTCACAAAGTTGTTCTTTGATAATCTTATTACTGAGCACATCCAGCTTGAGTTGCTCTTCACCAAAGGTGTTACTGGAACCTGCAAGGCCGAGATCAGTTGTCCGGATAGCATTTTCGACATACTTACCGGCGCGTGCGATATCATTGATGAGGTGTCGGAGTTTATCCGGAGTTCCCGACGTAAACAGATGTTGGTTCAGTGAGACGCGTGACGGCAGCGTGCACGAGTAGTTGATAGCCGGGGGTTGCGAGGAAGTTTTGTTCATAAGAGCGCGGCGAGCCTTAGTGTCATCTCAGTGACGCGCATAGCATAACCCCATTCGTTGTCATACCAGCTTAAAATCTGAGCCGCTGTACCGTCCACAACTTTCGTTGACGGCGCATCGACGATCGATGAATGCGGATCAGTTTGGAAATCAATCGAGACGCATTGGTCATGTGAAATCGAAAGAACGCCCTGCATTTGCTTCGTTGCGGCTGCAGTCTCCAGTTTGGCGTGGATTTCTTCAACGGTGACAGTCTTTTCGAACTGGAATGCCATATAGGCGCAGCTCACGGTCGGTACCGGAACCCGGAACGCCATGCCATCCATCTTGCCTTTCAGGTGCGGGAAAATCTCGCCACAGGCTTTGATTGCTCCTGTTTTTGTTGGAATCATCGAGAGCGTTGCAGCGCGCGCCCGACGGAGCTCGCCGCCTTCTTTTGCTTTGTTATCCAGCAAATTTTGGGTAGCTGTGAATGCATGTACGGAACTCACCAAAAGTGACTGAACCGAAAATGCTTCATCCATGACTTTAATAATTGGTGCTACGCAGTTTGTCGTACAGGATGCATTGCTGATGATATGCATGTCTTTCGTCAGTTCATGATCATTCACGCCCATCACGAATGTCGGTGTTTTGTCTTTCATCGGAGCAGTGACGATAGCGCGTTTGGCACCAGCTTTGATGTGATGTGACACTTCGGCATGCGTATCAAAGTTTCCCGTCGATTCTACGACGATATCAACATTCAGTTCTTTCCACGGACACTTAGCAGGATCACGCTCTTTCACGACGCGGACGTCTTTACCGTTCACGAGCATGTGCTCGCCTTTTACTTCCACATTGCCTTTAAAATGACCATGCAGAGAGTCGTACTTCAGGAGGTACGCGCGCATATCGGCATCTGATGATGCATTCACCGCCACGACCTCGACATCATTACCGTACATTTCGCAAAACTGTCGGTGCACGTTGCGGCCGATTCGTCCGTAGCCGTTAATCGCGACCTTGAGCATGGATGAAGAATAAAGTGGAAAGTGAAAAGTGGAAAGTGAAAAGTGAAAGAAGATTAGCCGTACATTCCGATCAGAACACCCAGAAACGCCATAAAAGCCCCGACGATCCAGAGACGCATCGTGACTTTACTTTCGCCCCAGTTGAGGGCTTCCAAATGATGATGAAACGGTGCGGACTTAAAGACTTTTTTGCCGTTTCGGAGACGCTTACTTGTCAGCTGAATGATGACGGACAGCATTTCTATGACGAAGACGAATCCAATCAGCGGCAGGATGAGGACTTGGTTCACCATGAAGGCCATGACAGCGAGCGTGCCTCCGAGTGCGAGTGAACCGGTGTCACCCATAAAAAAGAGTGCTGGCGGAATGTTGTGCCACAAAAATGCTGCAAGTGCGCCGACAACAACGCCGCAGAATGCCGCAAGAACATCAAGGCCACTGAGATACGCAACCAGCGCGAAAGCACTAAATGCGATGATGAGAAGCCCACCTGCTAGTCCATCAAGACCATCAGTGACGTTGACTGCGTTTGCAGTGCCAATGACTACAAAGATAAAAAACGGAACGTACAACAAACCCAAATCCAGCGTGTGAGGCAAGCCGAGTAAAGAACTAAACGGAATATCAATAGTCTGATAGTTTAGTCTGAAATAAAACCAAGAGGCAGCGAGTGAACTCATGAGCAGAAGAGCAACCAGTTTTGGCAGTGCGTTTAGGCCTTTGTTTTTTCCGAGTCCGCGGATATTCAAATAATCATCGATAGCACCAAGTAGTCCAAATCCGATGAGAACCGCGAGTGGAATGTAGACCTGTCCGCGTTGCAGAAGTGAGTGTTGCACGACGCCCTGAAGTGAGAGACCGCGTGAGACAAGTACGGTAATCAGAATTGATCCCCACACGAGTAAACCGCCCATCGTAGGCGTTCCGGCTTTGGTTTGGTGATACGTCAAAAAAACGCTCGCTGATCCCCCATCGACGGCTTCCACGCGCAGTTTCTTACCAAGTTTAAAATGATGAAGAAATTGAACAAATGGTTTTGTCAGAATCAGAGCAATCAAAAAAGCAGCAAACGAGTAGACGAGAATTTCGAGAAGTGAGATAGATGGCCGAATCGGTAGATCGATCATGCGATGAGTGAAAAGTGAAAAACGAAAAGTGAACAATCAACATTCGTTTCATTCATCATCATGCACAGGCGATCTGAATGCAACATTGCCTTTTACTTGGCCGATCATCTTGCTTGTCGACCTGGCGGCCATTGATTTTACTTCTTGTGTTTTATCGACATCATAAAAGCGCATTTGTTCTTTTTTAAACATGAGCTCAACGCGGCCCGTTGGGCCATTACGATGTTTGCGAACATAGATATCCGTAATGCCCGGACGATCCGAATCTTCTTCATAGTAGTCCTCGCGATACATCATGAGCACGACGTCGGCGTCTTGCTCGATGGAACCAGACTCACGGAGATCTGACAGTTGGGGAATATTGCCCGGTCTGCTTTCGACCGCTCTGCTGAGCTGTGACAGCGCTACAATCGGGATCTTCAGCTCACGACCGAGCATCTTGAGTGAGCGCGAAATTTCTGAAATTTCTTGCACGCGGTTACCAGTGTACCCAGCGTTTCCAGTACTCATAAGCTGCATGAAGTCGATGATGATCATATCGAGTCCGTGTTCCATTTGTAGACGGCGGGCTTTGGCACGCAACTCAGGAATTGAGGAACCCATCGAATCATCGATAAAGATATTTGCTTTACTCAGGTCATCCATGATCGGACCCATGTTCTGAAAATCCCGATCCTCAAGTTTGCCTTTTTGTAGCTTCCAAGAATCAACGCCTAGCATAGATGCGAAAAGACGATCGACCAGCTGTTCTTTACTCATTTCGAGCGAGAAGATGGCAATGGCCTTGCCATGTTTTATCGCAGCGTTTTGCGCAATGTTCAGTGCAAGTGCTGTTTTCCCCATGGATGGGCGAGCGGCAATGATAATAAGATCACTCGGCTGGAAACCTGAGAGTTTGAAGTCCAGTGCCATGAAACCAGTTGGTACGCCTTTGATGGTATTGTCATCTTTGCTCTCGTGCATCTCGGCAAATTTCTCGTACCGAGCACTCAGGATTTCTTTGATGTGAATAAATTTTTCTTTGAGGAACGTTCCAGAAATGCTGAACACGGTTTTTTCCACTTGTTCTAACAGCTCTGGAATGTCTCTGGTTTCCTCATGACCGAGTGCTTTGATCTGATCCCCTGCTTGAATAATGCGTCTGAGCACTGCTTTGGTCTTCACGATCTGCCCGTACTTAAAGATATGCGCAGACACCGGAACATTGGCAGCTAGTTCTGCCAAAAATGCGCTGCCGCCAACATCTTGGATTTTCTTCTCGTCTTGTAGCTTGCTTGTGACAGTCACGATATCGACTGGCTGGTGAGACTGGTACAGGTCAATGATTGCGGCATAGATGAGCCGATACGACGGTTCGTAAAAATCTTCCGGTTGTAGCAAGTCCGACACTTTGATAATGGCATCTGGATCCATCAACAGTGCACCTAACACCGTTTGTTCGGCTTCGAGACTATGCGGCTGTACGTCGAGGAATGTTTGAGCCATGAGGGGGTGAGTGTAGCGGAGTCACAGCGGAAAATGAAAAGAATACAGAAAGATAGAGACGTGCGCGCCGCACGTCTCTACGACTGTCTATGTGTTCCTCGCTTTTACACGTTCAGCTTCTTAAATGCCTCACGAATCTGTTTCTCTAAGCCATCAGTGAGCTTGGCATGCTCTTTGAGGTACGACCTCGCTTGTTCCCTCCCCTGCCCAATAGTTTCCTCGCCGACGCGGAAGTAAGCACCCGATTTTTCAATGAACCCGTATTTGAGACCGAGATCGATGATATCGCCTTCGCGGGAAATTCCCTGGGCATAGAGAATATCAAATTCTGCCTGCCTAAAGGGCGGTGCGATCTTATTTTTAACGACTTTGACACGTGTGCGGTTGCCGACAATGGTTTGCTCATCAACGCCTTTTTCCATTATTTTGTCGATCCTGCGAACGTCTAAACGTAGCGAAGCATAGAACTTCAGCGCATTGCCACCGGTTGTGGTCTCAGGGTTACCGAACATCACGCCGATCTTCATGCGCATCTGGTTAATGAAGATCACAGAGCAATTCGTCTTGCTTACGATGCTCGTGAGTTTACGGAGTGCCTGGCTCATAAGACGAGCCTGCAGACCCATGTGGCTATCCCCCATCATACCTTCGATCTCAGCACGAGGCGTGAGAGCTGCAACCGAGTCGATGACGATGACATCGATGCCGCCTGAACGTACAAGTGTTTCTGTGATCTCAAGTGCTTGCTCGCCATCATCAGGCTGCGAGACTAAGAGGCTATCGACATTGACGCCGATTTTCTTTGCATATGAGACATCGAGGGCATGCTCTGCGTCGATGAAGGCTGCTTTGCCACCGCGTTTCTGGACCTGCGCAATAGCATGAAGCGCGAGAGTGGTTTTGCCGGAGGACTCTGGTCCGAAGATTTCGATAATGCGGCCTTGGGGGATACCGCCACCGAGGGCAAGATCAAGACTGAGGGATCCGCTTGGATACGTATCAATTTGTGTATTTTGGGCGTTACCCATATCCATGATGGATCCGGCTCCGTATTGCTTTTCGATATCGGCGATGGCCGCCTTAAGTGCCAGATTTTTGGCTGACTGGATCGTTTCTGACTTGTCTGCTTTGGGTGCTTTCGTCGTTACGACGGCCTCTTTTGCTACGATGAGGTCTTGAGTTTGCTTGGTCATGATGGGAGTAAAGAATGAAGTAAGGTGTATGAACGTTCACCTACACTATTATCGTTCATAGCCTGGTGGTCAAATAGTGTAGCTTGAAATCTAGGTGAAGTATGGCGGTGTATAATCGTACACCTATCGTTTCTTGCACTGACCGATCAAGTTTTGGAGATCAGTGATATTACAGAAATATCCGCTCTCACAGAGTATCCCGGCACTGCCTCCGCACGGCGTACCGGCTCCACTGCCAGTCAGTTGGGAGATCGCGTCTTTATCTGAAAGAAATGAGATCGTGAGCAGAGCGCGCTCGAACTGTGAAGCAACCACTGCGCCTTCTTCTTCGGTAGTCAGTTGTGTCTGTATTGCAGGATCAAAATGAAGCTCGATGATCGTATTATTTTCAAGAATATAGACATCTGCCACATGTTTAGCGCCAGACAAACGCGTGCCGCGACGATTTTTGATGAAGATAGGAGTTCCTCCTGGAGGCAGTGTCGATCCACTCATGAGCCGTATCGTAAGAATCGGGGTACTTTCTCCGGGGAGCATAAATGTTGCCACTTTGTTTTTGATCGACCCAGCCCACGTTTGCGGAACGCCAAGACGCAGATTAAGCGCAGGAATTTCAAATCTATGCAGATCTTCATCGCCATGCGAACGTTTCACAGCCGTCGCCATGATGACGGGTAAATCAGTTTTGGCTGTATTAGGCTCCAGTAAACCGAGAACATACACTGTTTGCCCTTCAAGTTCGGTCATGTTTTGGGTACGGCTTTCCACAAAATATTTCTTCTCGCCGGAAACGACAAGAATGTGGGATCCACGCCGCACCAGTGAATTTTCAGCCCGAATGAGCGTGCCGGTTGCGCTGGTTGGGCCGTAGACGACTATTATGCCGTTATCTCTGGTACACGCAGTTAAAGCTACCGTAGTAAGAATGACGGCTGTCAGCGTGAGAAATTTCAGGGGGGCTTTCATATGGGAAGTATAGCATCAAAAAAACCGCCCTTTCGGACGGCTTTTAGATTCAGGAGTGAATGATTATTTCTTCTTGCTGCCATCAAAGTCGTAGACCGCACGACCAACACGGACGAAGTACGGCATCTTCTGCAAATTCAGTGAAATCGTCCCGACTTTGACGGTGCGCTGCTTACCGACTTCTTCAATGATCTGTTTCTTACTCATTGCTCCTTTCTGTTTCAGAATTGTTTCGATGACTTCTGCGACGGTTCCTGGCTCGTAACCCCACTCACGGAGTGCGTACAAACCGCGGCCAACGAGGACGAACTGTGGATAGCGGATCAGCTCGTTATGGACGGCTTGAACCGTGACGTTTTTATGATCAAATCCAGCTTCCTTGATGGAGTTTGCAATTTCCATGAAATGCATCGGGCGACCGGACTTCTTGAGGATGATCTCAACTTTGTCACGAATGGAACGAGGACGGACGAACCTCCACTCCGTGAGTCCCCAGCCTTCCGGAATTTCCTTCAGACGCTCGTCAATCGTCAAACAGCTTACGATAAGCTCTGAGGATGGAACACGACTCTGGAAGACCGGCATGGACTGAATGGAGCTAATGAGCTCGGCGACTTTCATGCAAGAGTGGCGCTTGTTCAGGAATTTCACGCACATATCCACGATCATGGAAATATCATCCATGGCCAGGTTGCTGAGTCTCCAGAAAGGCTTGTAGGTCTGGCTTCGTCCTTCCGATGCCATTTCATTATCGATTGAGAAAGAAAGCTTTAGGATCGAACCATCGATGAGTTCGCTCCCTGGCAGACGCTTGAGCACAGCCGACACAAGTTCCGATGACATCATGAGGCCGCCGTTTGCACGGAGGATTCCCTTTGCAATCTCGTTGACGTCATTAAGGCGAGTCGTACGGACGGTCCGCTTTAGTTTCGAAAGAGCAATGCTCTCGATCTGACGAATGCGTTCTCGTGTGACATTGAAGTGCTTTCCGATTTTTTCCAACGTTTGCTTGTTCTGACCGGCCAATGCAAATCTCCTTTTGATCACTTCCGTTTCTTTCTGGGTGAGAACCAGGAAAAGATCGCCGAGCAGATCCTGAAGGTTCAGAGTGAGCTGCGACTTAGCGGATACCGACTGAGCGGCTCCGGCGGAAGTAGTGGATGAAGACATGCAACGGGAAGGTGAGGAATTAAACTATCTTGTTTTACCAGAACGTTGACAGAAAATAAAGTTAAACTTTCTTTCCTACCGCTCTGCGATGATGCGGAGCGATGTCAACGATTTCCGGCAGAAGAAAGAGCAAGATAGGTTCCAATGAAGGAAGTTATAATACAACAATGAAATCTGATGTCAATAGTCTTTTTTCCTTTGATCTAACACAACCGAGAGCATATCGCAGGCGGCCTTGGCGTCCGGATCAGTACCCTGCACGGTGCCGTGTGTGCTGAAGCGTTCATCGATGAGTGTGATCGGGAGTGCCAGGCTATTTTTGAGCAGATCGACAAGCTGTCGTACGAGTCCCGCCTGTTTGCCTTCTTCCCCTTGCGGCAAACGCGGAAGACCGATGATGATCTCACTGGCATTCTTCTGTTTCGCAAGTACGACGATTTTATCCACAAGTTCCTCTGGTGTTGAGTGACGAATGGTATCAAGCGCCATCACAAATCCAGCCTTCGTATCTGCGAAAGCGACGCCGGTGCGTCTGGTGCCTGCATCGAGACCGAGAAGAATAGCC
>CALRGQ010000017.1 GCA_943357915.1 Candidatus Peribacteria bacterium | reverse complement strand
GGTCCATCGTAAAAACTAAACACTTCGCCCTTCTCCCGGCGCTTCATGGAGCGCTTGAATGTGTCTTCCTCTCGCCAGTACTTCAGGATCCCAGTCTCGAGGTCGGGAAGCGATTGTTGTGGATCAACAGGGTCGAACATGGTGCGGAGTATATCGTGAAAACTCTGAAAGTGCAGAATCTTCTTTTCCCTGCGTCACCCGAAAGATTTCAGCCATTTTCTTGACAGAAAAGATAAAAAGCAAGAAAATAGTGTTACTATGATAAATCATGCCGACAAATTATTGGATGGGGCAAGTGGTAACGAAACTGCTGATGCTGGAGAACGGGGTGAGATCGCAAACATGATTGCCCCAGAAGGTGACACTGACACTGTTTCTTTGGCTCCTGGAGAAGAGGCCGTGATAGCCGATGAGTTTGCTAAGCTCGCTGTTAGGTTAGGCATAGATGAGCAACAGCAAAGCAGAAGGGACGTCATCTCTCACTTGAATCGATCTTTTTCTTTGTTTATGGCAGCGGTAGTGTGTGTACGCTCAGAAGCGGGCATTCGTGAGGAGTAGGTATTTATTCAGTAAAGAATGAGGTAGTATGATCGCCTTTACTTTTTTAGTATTGCTCAGTCACGATTCGTATGAATTCACAAGGTGCTCCAGATCAGGTGGCAAATGACGATAGGCTCGCATTACTCCTGCGGCAGGCACTTGTAGCAGCAGCAAATCAACCAAATCAAGAACAGTCTTTAAATCCGACGGGCATCACAGAGGCTCTGCAGCAATCTTGTGTAGAGGGAGGAAACAAAATAGGCTCACTTCGTGACGTTCAGGTCGAACGTGTGACAAATCCAGAACGGGGACCGAGTTTCGATTTTCGTCATAACCAGCTGCTTACAAGAGATGCGCTGGTTGAAGTATTGGCTTCTAATGATTCGGAGAGAATCCGTGCGTTGGAAGATGAAATTGCGGAGTCAGGTGGATTTCTTTTGGAATATAACGGCGTAGGAACAGAACGACTGAATAATGCATTCGATTTCAACGATCCAGCAAGAGGCGGTTGGATTATGCTTGAAACGTCTGCAATACCATTGGATAAAAATGGAGCTCCGCTAACGAGTGGTAAAGTATTGGGAGCTGATGGCCAATTCTATATTCCGCCTGATAGTGATGATGCTTCTCCCGAACATTTTCCTCTTTTAGAGGCTGGCAGAGATGTCATTATGAATGGTCTTGTTATTTCGGAAGGCATCAAAACGCATCCTGCAGAAGCGATGTGTATTGCTGATATTTCCGCAGTTCGTGAGTATAGCAGATTCGGTTTTGCTGCCGTCACGGAAGATGCTGCATTCTATCTTCTTCAGGAGATTAACGGTCTGAGACAACATACGATCAAATATGTCGTAGCTGCCATAGCAAGTGTAAAAGGTGTCATGGATAACGAAGGTGCTCTACTGGCTCCTGCTTTAGATGGAAGTGGCTTAAGTAACTTGCGGAGTCTCAATTTACATATAAATCGTCGAAATGCGCGGGGTTTTCTGCATGGTAAACAAAGTGGTCGTAGAGTGCCGGTAAACTTGCCTGATAAAACACCCGGAAGTTTAATTGTAGACTGGTTTGTGACAGTCCAAGAAGTTAAGAAAATGACTCCACCGCAAAACCTATATATATTTGGTAAAAACATGAATTAGGAGGCTAATCCCTTATGATGTGTGTCGCTGCAGTGACCAGTCCGTCTTATACAGCCACAAAAATAGCAGCACCAGAGGGAGATCAAAGAGAATGCCACTCGACTGCATAAAGACCGTTTCGCCCGCAATCGTAATCAAACACACGAATGGCAAAAGCCGGTCTATATTATCGGCATTGGTTTTGCGCATGCACTCGAAGTAAAGAACGTACGGTAGGAACGTGAAGATAAGCGCGAAAGCCGATGCTTCCAAAACGAGGTCGAATGGTAGTTCCAGGATATGATTGAACGGCAGAAGAAGAAGCGAGAGCACGATGGTGATGACGGAAAGCCAGAATACGAATGCCGGATACCGAGCATGGATCCGGTCACCGGTTACCTGGAAGCGGCGACTGAATTGTGAGTACATCGCAAAGCCCAGTGCAGCACCTACGCCAGCCGCGAGACCGATCGACGACCATCCCTGTTGTATGCACAGAAGTACCAGCGTCATTCCGATGACAATGGTTGCAAGCAAGTAGCGTAGGGGCAACTTGCCGTGCCGTATCTCGCTTATCATGTTAGAGACCATGAGCCCACCGATGATGAGGAGGATATATTGGGTGGCAGGAGTCTCGGCTAGTGAGAGGTAAGAAAGTATGGCGGTAATGAAGAGTGCGCCTGCGGAGGCGAGAAGTGTGGGTTGCAGTGGTGACAGCGGCTTTGCCTTCACGGGTGAGAGGAACATATGGACGATGTACGTGACGGCTGCCGCGAGAAAGAAGATGATAAAACGAATCATGACGAGATCCGTGGGGCTGACCGAACGACGAAGAAGTGTATGAGCGATGACGGGATCTAGCCCCCAGAGCAGCACGATGCAGCCAATGAGAATGATGGTAGAAAGGCTTTGTTTCGATATTGTGACCAAAAGAGCTCCGGCGACTGATAAATCGTGATGCAATGCACGTAGCTCTTGCGGCAGCATCCGGACGTGTAACGCCACCTTGGCCATGCCATCATCAGCTCGCCGGTGATAACGGATATCGGCAAGATCCGATCCGTATTTGCGGTGGACGAGGTTGACGCGATCCATCATTTCTATCGAATCCATATTCACTGCATACTGGACGACGGAGAGCGGAATTTTCATTCTCTTCTTACGTGGTGAGCTCTCAAAGAGAGCTGCATGAATTTCCTGAGGTTCTAATCGTCCATCTGCGATGGAAATATAGACTTGGTTCAGCGTGGCATAGCCCAGAAGATTCAGCTGTTTCTGTAATTTCTTTTCATCAAACTCCTCGATGAATCCACGCTTACGATCCGTAAAGACGTGCTGAAGCATGTCACGGCCTAGTATGAGCTTTTCTTCTTCGGAGATTTTCATGAGTGCTGAGCGAATTGTGGCAGCCGCATGTCCGGTATGCACAAAGCGCAACCATTCACGGCTATATGTTTCATGTTCCGCCAGTACGATATTAAGTGAGGCAGCATTGGAGAGTGGGCTGCCGAAAGCAACATCGAGCCCGTTGAGCTTCATGGATTGTATGAAGAGCGCTTTTTCGTGAAACAGATAGAAGGCTCCATCAAGTGCCGTCGAGCCACGAGGCAGCTGCACGATAGAGTCATCCGGTCCGTGAATGACGATGGACTCTCCCAGAATATCGCTCTTCAGGCTTTCCCAGAAATCATTGCTGCTGCCTTCCGTATCTGCGGTGAGTGACGTGAGTCGCTTTGTCCATGGCAGGTACTCTGCAATACCAAGCGCCTTCGAATCAAAACATTTCGTTGTGATGCCGCTGCGTGCGTACTCATGCATCTCTCTCGTGCGGATTTTACAACGTACGCGGGTGCCGTCTTGCATGATGATTGTCGTATGGACGCCACGGTAGCCGTTGAGGCGCGGTTCATTAATGAAATCCTGAAACGATAATACTTCCCGCTTCCAGAGCTGGTGGAGTGCTCCAAGTGTCCGATAACACGCGTCTGTATCCTCACAGATGAGTGCGACGGTGATGAATGTGACGCCAGTCGCTACCGATCCTCCCACCTGCAGCTGTGATTTCATCTGATCCCACGTCTTGGCCTCGAACGAGAAATCGATTTTTGCGCCCAGGATGCGGTCATAGGTACGCAGATTGGTGCAAATGTTTTCCATGAAGACGTTTCCGCGTTGCTCGTTCATATTCCGGATGTCCAGCAATGCCGCATGCGTTTCAGGCTCTAGGACTGCCAAACATAGCGATTCCAATTCATCACGCATGTCCTGCATGCAGAGCTTATCGGCAATCTTCACAAACACTTCGATCGTTTCTTTCGCCAGTAGAAGCTGACGTTCTGGCGGCAAGAATTCCACGGTCTGCATGTTGTGTAGCCGGTCAACAAGCTTAATGACCATGATGCGAACGTCCTGTTGCATCAGGGTGAAAATTTTACGAAGCGTCTCGATCTGTTCATCAAGCTTCGGACTCATTTCCACATCTTGTGAGCTCAGTTTTGTCACGCCATCGATGAGTGTGGCAACCGTCCCCCCAAAGTCGCGCTCGATCTCTGCGTGGGTCAGCGTCGTATCTTCCACTGTATCGTGCAACAGTGCGGCGATAATTGTGTCGGCATCAGCTTTGAGATCCAGAAGCATGTGCGAAACTGCGATTGGGTGATTGAAATACGGTTCACCGGATCGACGTTTTTGGCCTTCGTGCATTTTTTTCCCTAATGCAAAAGCTTTTTCTATACGCGTGATATCACGTGCGGGAAGATGCCTGATGTGGGAACGGAGTTCTTGCCACTGCATATAGTCAGATATTCTACCCTTCTGGCTTATAGAACGGAAGATCAGGCTAACGCCTGTAAAATATATGCTTTGACGTTCGAAAAAATCTCCGTGTCTGTTTGTAGCTCATTGATCTCTCGCAGATCGAACCAGCGCATATGATCCGATTCATTCTCCGCGATTTTCACCACCTGCGTTTCATCAAGCGGCTTCGCGATAAATAAAAAATCCATGTGTTGATGAGCTGGCTCATTGCGTTCGGCACTCGCTGGAATTTCTTCGAGCAGCATCGCAAGAGGTTTGATCAGCATACGTCCTTCTGCAGGATTTTTATGAAACAGATCTGCCTGAGGTTCGCCAATAATTTCGACATCCAGATTCGTCTCTTCTTTACACTCACGCTTGGCGGCATCTTCCGGAGTTTCATTCTCGTCGATATGTCCTCCCGGCGGCATCCAACGCTGCAAACGCTTATGCCACAGCAGCAGCGTTCGTTTCTGTGAGTCGATGATGAATGCCGTGGCGGTGAATTGGCGATGCATACGAAGTGTTTACCGAGTATACCGCGTCGGGGTCTTGATGACCGGACACGCTCCCGTCCGTTGGAGCATAAGCTTTTTCAGACTGTCGACTAATGAATCATCACATGATGGATCGGGAGGTGCCTTTGCACTATCGATGCTATCGAACTCGTACATCATGTCGATTGGCTCCATCACCGAGTGATCCATCATCATGTCTGACGTACTTGGCATACCCATATGACTCGGCATGGAGTTCGTGAACATTGTTCCCAGTTCCTCTAAGCCGATCGCATCAGACGGAGCCGTGAGTTTCAGTGCTGTAGTCGGTTTCTCCGTACCCGAGAGTGCGAAAGATGAATTCGCGCCTTTTGTACTCATCGTGTACGAACTTCCGACAAACGCACCGCGAGAGTCTGTCTGTAGTGTCATCTCAAACTGCACACTCTCTGCAAGGGCGCGCCATGGGAAAAAGTCATCAGACACGGCTTCGGTATCCTGCAGTAGCTCTCGGATCATCAGTGCAAGATCAGCAGCAGCATCGGGCTTCAGTGTCAGCGTACTCAGCGTGCCTTTTTTGTTTGAGACTGATGTGACGTTAAATATGGTGTCAGCATCATATATATCGCCCGTTGGCAGGAAGTAGGCGTGCTCAGGAAGCAATGCACTAGCGTCAGTATCCAGTGGCATCTTTAGCCAGACGTTTTGTCGGAATGTTGCGGAAAGTGACGCGAAAATATTTTTCATCGATCCATCAAGACTGTTTAGTTTTGCGTAGAGTACGCCGTCCATCATCATGAGTTCGACTTTCGCGCGTACCTTCATGTCTCCACTGACGACGTCCACCGTTGCCTTCGTCCAAAATTTTATCGTCGTCGGATCATTTCCCTCTAGATTTCCATTGGCCCAGACGGATACATACATTTTATTAGCGCTGGCGGCATGAGCAGTGGCAGAAAAACTGTGTGGCGTACCGGTTTGCATCGCGTCTAGAATTTCTGACGGCGTTGTATACGCGGCAGAAGCGGTGAGTGGCGACAACAGAAAAAGTGTCGTCAGAACAATGGAAAGGCGTCGCATGGGAAAGGGGAGGAAAGTTGAACCTACGCTATCACAATTTTCCATCCAGACAAGATTAGCCAGCTTATCGAAGAAGTCTCATGTGCCTTGATCACAGATTTGCACATCTGGATTCAGCGGGAATATTATTCTCGACAAATCTGACGACTATTGTTGAATTTCTATCGCGATACCGCAAAGATGCGTACAGTATCGATCGTTCCTGATATGTCATATGATTCACAGACCCCCCGCCATACTTCTAGCTGCCTGTGGAATTGTTGGCGTCGGAGTTCTGGTATTTACCGTCAATCATCGTCTCTCAGATATTCCGACGAGCGGAGATGTCTTGGGCGAAAATTCGACGGGAGGCTCTGGAACAACCGGTGGGACCGCTGGAACCGAAGGTGATACGCCTCCGGGAGGACTGTGTGGCCCAAAGACAACGACTAAGACAGGGAAATCCAATAATACGAAGCCTAAGTGTGAATGTGCAAACAAGGAGAGTGGTGAAACGCTTAAGGCAAATTTACATGAGATCGTGAAAAAGCAGATGAATGCTGCTTGCACCTATGCTGTTAAAACTGACTGCGGTCAAGGTTGCAAGCAAGATGGGGAACCCACTGTCGTAAATCTGATTGGTCCTGTCTATGATGACGATATAGAAAGGGGAAGTTCAAAATGTAGTGGTAAAGATCGTTACTGTTATACATCATGGTCATGGTCGTGTGACCATGAGCAGAAATGCAAGGTGGACGAGGTAGCTCCAAGGGTTAAATGCTGCCTGAACGGTACAAAAAAATCGTGCGCTGAAGACTGTAAAGAAGGAGAAGAGATCCCTATTTCTGGAGGAAAAGAGTGCAGCGTCGACAACTGCGATAAAGTGGTTCCTCCGCCTCCACTAGACCCTATTAAGTGCTGCAAGATCCTGGAAAGCAACCTCAAATACAAATACTCGTGTGTTGAAACCTGTCTGGGAATACCGATGGGTACTACTGATGGAAAAGCGTGCGTGCCCGAAAACTGCAAAGAAAAGGACCCCCCTCCATCAAAGCCTGAAGTCTGCTGCTCGACCGATACAACCCCCCCCTACTCCTACTCGTGCGCTTCAAACTGTGTGGGGGGAAAAGAGATCCCTACTACTCCCGCTGGAGCCGTATGCAGCACCCAATCCTGCAAAGCACCTCCCCCTCCGCCTCCTCCGCAACAGCCTGAAGTCTGCTGCAAGACTGGTACAGCCTCCTCCTACTCCTACGGGTGCGCTAAAACCTGTGCAGGAACAACGATCCCTACTACTCCCGCTGGAGCCGTATGCAGCACCGTATCCTGCAAAGCACCTCCCACTCCGCCTCCTCCGCAACAGCCTGAAGTCTGTTGCAAGACTGGTACAGCCTCCTCCTACTCCTACGGGTGCGCTAAAACCTGTGCAGGAACAACGATCCCTACTACTCCCGCTGGAGCCGTATGCAGCACCCAATCCTGCAAAGCACCTCCCACTCCTCCGCCTCCTCCTAAGCCGACCTGCGTTGCTCCAGAGCTAGGCAAACAATGCAAGTATCAATCAATAGGGTGTGCATCTGGTTGTGTGTGCCTCGACAGCAATGGAAGACCGGTGACCGGAATCGGAAACCGGACTGGTACATGTGAGCCAAAAAAATAACCGTTTGTTTGTAGGAGAAGCCGCCTTCGGTCGGTTTTTGTCTTGAGTACCGACATATTCTTACAGCATTTTCTTCAGATACTGCCCCGTGTAACTGTCCTTTGCTTTTGCGACTTCTTCCGGCGTGCCGGTGGCCATGATGTTACCGCCTTCATCACCACCATCGGGTCCGATATCAATGATGTGGTCGACGCATTTCACCACGTCCAGGTTATGTTCGATCACGAGGACAGTATTACCTTTTTCTACCAGCCTTTGCAAAACGTCCAGCAAACGCGCGATGTCATCGAAGTGCAGACCGGTCGTAGGTTCATCTAAAATATAGAACGTCTTACCGGTTGCGCGTTTGGTGAGCTCGGTTGCAAGTTTGATGCGCTGTGCCTCACCTCCGGACAGTGTCGTAGCACTTTGGCCTAGATGAATGTACCCAAGGCCGACGTCGCTGAGTGTCTGCAGCTTGTTTTTGATCGTCGGAAAAGCGGTGAAGAAATCCAGACCTTCCGTGATGGTCATACTGAGCGCGTCTGAAATATTTTTGCCTTTGTACGTCACTTCCAGTGTCTCACGATTATATCTTTTGCCGCGGCACGTCTCACACGTCACGTACACGTCAGGGAGGAAGTGCATTTCGATCCGCTTGAGGCCATCGCCTTCGCAATCTTCACAGCGTCCGCCTGAGACGTTGAAGCTGAAGCGTCCCGGCTTGTAGCCACGGGTTTTGGCTTCGGGCGTCATCGCAAAGACGTCACGGACTTCCGTGAAAATACCGGTATAGGTTGCGGGGTTACTGCGTGGCGTTCGGCCGATCGGGGATTGGTCAATCACAATGGCTTTATCCAGATGCTGCAGTCCTTTGATCTCCGTAAAGTGCTGGCCTTTGCTGTGTGCTTTATTCAGCGTGCGTTGTAGTTCCGGTGCCAGAATGCCGTGGATCAAGCTTGATTTGCCGGAGCCGGAGACCCCAGTCACGCCGATCAAGCAGCCGAGTGGGAACACAGCATGAACGTTTTGAAGGTTATGGTGCGTCGCACCAAGAATTTCTACCGTCTTGCCGTTGCCTTTGCGACGGGTCTTAGGGATCGGAATTTTCTTTTTGCCGGAGAGATACTGACCCGTGACAGAGTCTGCGGTTGCAATCAGTTCTTTCGGTGTGCCTTGAGCGACTACTCGTCCACCGTGTTTACCGGCGCCGGGTCCGATCTCAAGCAGCCAGTCAGCAGCCTCGATGGTCTCTTGGTCGTGCTCAACAACGATGACCGTATTACCGATGTCTCGGAGGTTCGTCATCGTCTTGATCAGTTTCGTATTGTCACGTTGATGCAGTCCGATACTCGGTTCATCAAGTACGTACAGCACGCCTTGTAATGCCGAACCGATTTGCGTAGCAAGCCGGATACGTTGTGCTTCGCCACCGGACAATGTGGCCGCCGAGCGGTTGAGTGTGAGGTACTTGAGTCCGACGTTTTCTAAAAATAGAAGACGGGAGATGATCTCAGCTGTCACTTTTTTTACGATCGTGAATTCGTACTCAGACAGTGAGCTCTCGCTCTTGCCGGGTGCCAGACTCTCAAAAAACTTGCGTGCCGTTGTGACTGACATCTCCGTTCCGTCGACGATATTTTTCTTACCGACAGTCACACCGAGAATTTCTTTCTTGAGACGCTTTCCTAAACACTGTGGGCACGGCAGCTCGAACATGTACGCCTCAATCTGGCTGCGAGTGTAGGAACTATCGGTTTCTTTATGACGACGCTCGAGATTCGGAATCACACCTTCGTATGCGGTCTGGAAGTGACCGTCGAATTTCTCGGTCGTGTAGTCAACGTCTACTTTTTCAGGGTGGCCATAGAGGACGATCTGCCGAACTTCGGGTGTGAGATGCTTCCAGGAAACATCGAGATCAAACTTCAGTTTTTTGGAGAGCGCCGTGAGCGTCTGGAGCATGTAGCTCATGCGGCCGGCCGAGGTTGCCCACGGATGAATGGCACCTTCTTCCACGGTGAGATCTTGGTTCGGGACGATGCTCGGAGCATCGACTTGCAGAATGCTGCCGATACCGTGACAGTGATCGCACGCGCCGTGGGGCGAATTGAACGAGAAACTTCGAGGTTCGATTTCGGGGATGCTCATTTCAGGATAGTCCGGATTGACGAATTTATCCGAAAACTTCACAAGGTCTCCGGTCTCGGAATCCATGACGAACATCAGTCCATCGCCTTTTTTCAGGGCTAATTCTACCGAGTCTGCCAGACGTACCCGATTTGGGTTCACCTGTTCGATGCTCGTGCCATCGCTGAGTTTTTCTTGCACGGGTTCGAAATCGTGAATCAATAGACGGTCGATGACGATGTCAACATCGTGGTTTTTCTTGGGATCCAGATTCAGCTCTTCATCGGTGGTAACGATCTGCCCATCCACGCGCATACGGACGAAGCCTTCCCGTTTGATCGTATCGAGGATTTTCTGGTGCGCGCCTTTACGGCCCATGATTTGCGGTGCCAGCAGGATGATTTTTTTGCCACTGGGCATCTTGGTGATGATGTCCGTGATCTGCGTTGAGGATTGCTTTGTGAGTGGCTTACCGGTGATAGGGCAATGCACCTGTCCGACTTTTGCCCAGAGCAAACGCATGTAGTCGTAAATTTCCGTGACCGTCCCAACGGTTGACCGTGGGTTTCGGGGTGCGGTTTTCTGGTCAATCGAAATTGCGGGTGAGAGTCCATCAATACTATCCACCTCCGGTTTTTCCATCTGAGAGATAAACTGCCTCGCATACGCTGATAGGGATTCAGCGTACCGCCGTTGGCCTTCGGCAAAAATCGTATCAAATGCCAGAGATGACTTACCAGAGCCGGAAAGGCCGGTGATGACGGTGAGCGAGTTCCTGGGAATATCGACATCGATATTCTTGAGGTTATGCATCCTCGCCCCTCTGACTTTAATGAGATCCATAGAGAAAAGAAGTCTATGGTTCATATCTAAACCATAGCCGAGGGAGCTTACAGGATGGGGAGGGTTTTGTCTAGGGTTGGAGGGCAGATTGCCTGTAGATTCACTGAGTTTCTAGTCAGTAGTTGCACCTCTACTCTGATAGGGTGTACATTGATACACCTATGAAGCCAAACCTCGTAGCAAGCTACCGGCAATCATTCGAAAGCGTCGCACACGAACACAAGGGCGTGGAATGTTGGTCTGCTCGAGAATTGCAGCCACTGCTCGGGTATGAGAAATGGTCGAATTTCTCAGAAGTCATAGTGAAGGCGATGGAATCCTGCAAAAACAGCAAACAGGAGCCAAAGTATCATTTTGTTGACGTCAACAAAATGATCGAAACAGGCAAAAGAATCTTCCACCCGATCTTCCAAAATTTCCTTAGAGTTCATCCTCCACCCTTCGCCCTATGAATATCAAAAGCTCAATGGCTTCAGGGTAATCGTACCGCTTCATACGTTCATGAACTGATATGGAAAAACCATTCAACCAATGGAATACGATGAAAAAACTGCTTGAAACAAGGTCTATTGTAATGTCGTTATTCTTCCATGAACGTGAGGTCTGGTGGTGTTCTGTCGGTATCAATATCGGGGTTGAAACAGACGGAAAAAACGAGAATTTTGAGCGCCCCGTGCTTATCGTCAAGAAATTCAACGGTCATATGCTTTGGGTTATCCCCCTCACTTCGAAGCAGCGCGAAGGACTGCACTATGTAAAAATTTCGCATGATCGCGGAGTATCATTTGCATGTGTGTCGCAAATGAAGACCATGAGTAGCAAGCGATTGCTGCGCAAGATTGGGATGATCGCCGAGAGTGAATTTGATGCCGTTTGTACGCGTGTTATTGGCTACTTAAAAAAATCGGACCCCGCTTTGGGCGGAGTCCTCGGAGGCCGAAGCCACTAGTACCAACATAGTACCTCACTACTTCCTTTCTTGTCAATTTCTACTTAATGCGCCACTTCTTCCCGCTCGCCACAGTTTCTTCAGTTCTCACAGTTGCACTTCTCATCTGGTAGGGTGTACATTGATACACCTATGACAACCATTCCTCTATCACCGTCGCGTATGACACTCTTCCATGAAAAAGAAATTCGCAAAACATGGCACAATGAACAGTGGTACTTTTCTGTCATTGATATCATTGGCGTTCTTATCGACCAACCAGATTTTAAAAAAGCAAAAAGCTATTGGACGACTCTGAAAGGGCGTTTTAAAAGCGAAGGAAGTGAGTTGGTCACATTTTGTGACCAACTGAAAATGCAATCTGCGGATGGTAAATTTTATAACACAGATGTAGCAAACATCGAAACGATTCTCCGACTTATTCAGTCTGTTCCGTCACCAAAGGCCGAACCGCTCAAATTATGGCTGGCTCGGGTCGGTTCCGAACGTATCGCCGAAATTCAGGATCCGTCGCAGGGAATAGATCGGGTACGAGAACTCTGGAAAAAATACGGACGCAGCGAAAAATGGATTCAGCAAAGGATGATGGGGCAGGAAAATCGAAATAAACTCACTGATTATTGGAAGGATCATGGGGTAAAAGAGGGAGATGAGTATGCAATTCTGACGAATATTATTCATCAAGAATGGGCGGAGTTAAGCGTGAAAAGTCATAAGTCACTCAAAAAAATCAGCACATCGCATAATCTGCGTGATCACATGAACGAAGCCGAATTGATTCTAACTGCACTTGCCGAGCTTTCCACCCGTCAAATAGCCGAGGGTATGAACACAATCGGATTATCGCAAAACAAAATCCCCGCAAAAAAAGGTGGCGAAGTGGCAAAACTTGCTCGAAAAGCACTGGAGTCTAGAACAGGAAAAAACGCACTGACAGATGAAAACTATTTACCACCAAAGAAATAGGTAAAAAGTATTTTCTTGCGCAACATCTCCCGCTGTACTGTGTATACTCCCACCCATGCGCCGCCTCTTCCCGCTCGCCACGGCCTCCTCAGTTCTGACAGTTGTACTTCTTAGTCAGGCCAACATTGCGTCAGCTGTGACGTATGCACCACAGCGTTTTACCGATGTTCCCTCTAACGCTTGGTTCGCTGCTTACATAGAACAGGCAACCGAGGAGGGGATCGTGAGTGGCTACAAAGACCAATACGGAAATCTCACCGGAAAATTTGGTCCGGAAAATCCGGTGACGGTTGCTGAGGCCCTCAAGATTGCAATGGACGGTGCAGGGTATGACATCAGTCTGGGAGTAGGATTCGGTCATTGGGCAGCCAAGTATATGTCCGTTGCTCTCGGGCTTCGTTTTCAGGTTGCATTGATTCCGAATCTGAATCTTGATCGTCCTGCGACGAGGGCTGAAGTGACATCGCTGATTGCCGACGCATTCAAGCTACAACAAAGCGCGCTGACCGGAGATCAGTATTCTGATGTGACTGCTGCTACTCCGTACGCTTCAGCCATCCAGGCTCTGAGTCAGGCTGACATCATCAGCGGAGATCAAGATGCCGCCGGAAATTCTACAGGGCGATTTCGTCCGAACTCACTGATCAATCGTGCAGAGACCGTGAAAATTATTATCGGTGCGCGTGAGGAATTTGGTTTGCCCGGTCGTTCGCCCTCCTTCTCCTCATCTACTAGCAGGTCTTCTTCACGCTCATCTGGCGCCTGTTCTCTTCAGGATTGCGGCCCAGCACCCGGAATGCCCAATTGGCAATGTTCGAATGGTTCACTCGGCGGACCTTCCTGTGAACGGCTTCCAGGTTCCCGATGCGGTTGGCTGATTCGTGAGTGCTCTGTGTCATCGAGCAGTAGTTCCAAACACGCTGCACAAACCTACACGTTATATTATACCGAGAACGGCTTTCAGCCATCGTTCGTGACGATCCATGTCGGCGACAAAGTCAAATTTCGTAACCAGTTCGAGATCGAGATGTGGGTCGCTAGTAACGCGCACCCAACACACACCGAGTATCCAGAGTTTGATCAGCACACGAGTGTAGGGAAGAACGGAGACTTTACGTTTACGTTCACAAAGTCAGGCGTGTGGGGTTTTCACAATCATCTACGACCGGAGCATCAGGGAGTGGTGAGTGTGGATCCACAATAATAATCAGTGATTTGCTTGACTTGAAAACGTCCAGTTCTATGCTGAGTCCAATGAAGTCGCGCGTCGCAGTTCTCAGGCAGCAGTCCATCCTCCCGTTCGCAGTTGCTTTTGCAGCTTTCGGCGCTTTTGCGTTTACCTACTTTTTCTTCGCCTAAATTTCTCTCTCGACCTGAAGCCTACGCTTCCCCCGAGAGAGGGAGGCGGACTTTGCGGAATGAAGAACGAAAAGTGAACAGTGAACAATGACCTTCCCTCCTCCTCATGTATTTACCCCTTCTCCGTCGACCCGTTCCCCATTTTTTCACTTTTCATTTTTAACTTTTCACTTTTTTTCCCATGCTGATCGTACTCAAAGACAAGAATAACCAGACACTTCTTACCGAGATACAGGATCTCCTGAAGTCCAAATATGGTTCTGAGTCGCACGTCATCGGCGAAAATAATCGTGTTCTCGCGGTCACCGGAGATACGTCAGGAGTTGACGTTGAGTTGCTACGGAGTCTGGAAGGCGTCCGGTCCGTGGATCGTGTAGATAGGCCATACAAACTAGCTTCCCGTGAACGGAAAAATCGTACGCTGATTGAAATATCAAAAGATTGCGTGATCGGGGACCCAAAAAGCGTTGTCATGATCGCAGGTCCTTGTTCTATTGATTCTGAGGGTCAGCTGGATGAATCCGCGGCGATGGCCAAAGAACGTGGGGTCAAGATTCTTCGTGCTGGAGCTTTTAAGCCACGGACTGGACCCTACTCTTTCCAAGGCAAGGGACTGGAAGGTTTGAAGATGCTTCGCAAGGCTGGTGAAAAATACATGATGAAAACTATTTCTGAGATCATGAAAGCAGAAGACTTGCCTGCATTTGAAGAGATGGCCGATATTCTCCAGATCGGAGCCAGAAATATGCAAAACTATGAACTGCTAAAAGCAGTCGGCAAGTCCACAAAGCCGGTCATGCTGAAGCGCGGTCTTGCGGCAACACTGGAAGAATGGCTCCTGGCCGCTGAATACATTTTGGCTGGGGGGAATCACAACGTCATGCTCTGCGAGCGAGGCATCCGCACGTTTGAAGAAGAAGTTCGTTTTACGCTCTGTCTCGGCTCCGTTCCAGCGCTTCGTGAGCTCACGCACTTGCCGATCATCGTAGACCCAAGCCATGCGATGGGTAAAACTCGCTGGGTCAAAGACGCTGCGCTTGGTGGAGTTGCGGTCGGCGCAGATGGTCTCATTATTGAGATTCATCCTCGTCCGCACGAGTCCAGCTGTGACAGCGCTCAGCTTCTTGATAAAGAACATTGGGATGACTGCTTCGATGCCGCAACAAAAGTGGCGAAGGCGATTGGCAAAACGGTTGTATGATCAGCTTCTATGCACACCCTCACCCTGACCCCACCGGCTCGTAGCAATACAGGAACCGTCATCCAGATCGGATCCGGAGCCCTGATGCTTGCGAAGAATCTGACACGTAAATATGACAGAGTTGCTTTCCTGTTTGATGTAGGAATTGAATTGATTGCGGAAAAAGTCATGAGTACTTTAGGCGACTGTGTTCGTATTCCAGTTCGTAGTGGCGACGCGTCAAAGTCACTGACAGAAGTTGACCGAATAGTTTCTGTCATGCTGGAAGCTGGTTGTACCAGAAAAACGCTGCTCATCTGCATTGGCGGTGGGATGGTCACTGACCTTGGAGGTTTTGTCGCTAGTGTTTTCATGCGTGGTATTCCCTGCGTACTGGCCCCGACGACATTACTGGGAATGGTCGACGCTGCAATTGGAGGTAAAACAGCCGTCAATGTTGGCACAACAAAGAACATGATCGGCACGACCACTCATCCCGAGTCTGTACTTATCGATACCGAGCTTCTCCAGTCATTGCCCGACTCTCAGCTTGCAGAAGGGCTCTCCGAGGTCATCAAGATTGCCGCGATGCTTGATAAGCCTTTGTTTGAATGGCTTGAAAACGTTATGCCGCAGATTCTCAAGCGTCAGCCTGACATACTTGAAGAATGCGTCGTGCGTGCAGTCAGCGCCAAAGTAAACATCGTCCAGACTGATGAGCATGATCAGAAAGAACGTCTTTTACTGAATTTCGGCCATACGGTTGGTCATGCGGTGGAGGCGCTTTCGCACTACAAGCTTTCACATGGAAATTGCGTGAGCATTGGCATGACAGCAGAAATGAAGCTGTCGGATTGCAAAGACAGCTCGCGTATTGAAAAGTTCTTGCAGCAAGCAGGTTTGCCGCTTGCAATTCCTTCTTCTATGCAACCAAAAGATCTGTGGAACGTGATGCTATCAGACAAAAAAAATGAGAACGGTTTGGTTAAAATTGCAGTTCCTAAGCATCTGGGAGAGGGAATAGTCCTGACGCTCACACAAGAAAAATTCCTGACATTATTTCCATGAGTCAGCTTTTTCGTGTGCCGGCCATGCGGATAGCCGCGGAATGTGAGCTTGCACTGCCAGGCTCCAAGTCACATGCAAACCGTGCGATCATCTGTGCTTGCTTGGCATCAGGCCGAACGATAATCCGGAATTCGACGCCCTGTGATGACGTGCTCGTCATGGTGGACAACCTTAAGCGGCTCGGCTTTAACGTTCGCTGGATCAACGAACAGAACGGAGAACTTTGCATCGAGCCTGGTATTCCGAAGGGCGGAAAAGCTACGCTGGATTGTCACAACGCCGGAACGACACTGAGATTTCTCACATCGGTCTCATCCCTTGTGCCCGGCGAATGGATTGTCACCGGAGATGATCACATGAAGAGACGTCCGATCGGCGATCTGACGAAGGCGCTCCGGTCTCTCGGTGCAGTTATTACGGACAAAGGAGGCTGTCCGCCGCTTGAGATCCGTGGGGGGACGCTTCGCAACCGCGCGATCCGGCTCAAGGCCGACATCAGCAGCCAGTATCTGACGTCGCTGCTCCTCATCGCGCCCCTTCTTGCCGACGGATTGACTGTTGAATTGGCGGGGGGACTCGCATCGTCCGGCTACATTGATTTAACAGAGAAGACGATGAAGGATTTTGGCGTTAACATCAGTCGAAAGGACAATACTTTTATTGTTCAACATGGCCGATATACGACACCATCCACGTATGAGATCGAGGGTGACTGGAGCGCGGCTGGCGCATGGCTTGTTTTGAATGCGTTGACTGGTAGTAAGATAACGATGCCGAATCTTCGGACAGACTCGGAGCAGTCGGACAGAAAACTTCCGGAAGCGATTCATAAGCTTACAAAAGCCGGAGACATCGCTCTCAACTGTTCAGAGATTCCAGATCAGGTGATGAATCTGTGTGTATTTGCGACCTTCCGCCAGGGTGTTGCCACATTTACGGGTATCGCTAATCTGCGGAAAAAAGAATGCGATCGGATCCATGTCATTGCGACGGAATTACGAAAAGCAGGAGTTGATATCATCGAAAAGGGCGATGATCTTGTTATTCACGGAGTGGGAAGTCTGGAAAAAATATCCCGAAACGCAAAAGCAATAACACTCGATCCACATGACGACCATCGCATGGTTATGGCTTTTGCAATTTTCGGTCTTCTCCGTGGCAATCTCACAATCAAGAATCCCGATTGCGTGTGGAAAAGCTATCCGACATTTTTCATGGATTTGGAAAAAATCATCGGCGTTACCCGTCCGATCACAGTTGTCGGTATGCGTGGGGTAGGGAAGTCAGCTCTTGGCCGAAAACTTGCGAGTAAGCTTGGATTGAAACATGTTGATAGTGATCATCTATTTGAAAAAGCGCACGGACCGATACGAGCTTTTATTGCTGAGAAGGGCTGGGACGAATTTCGTAAGCGGGAAGAAGAGATTATCGCTACTGCCATTCAACCTGGCATTGTTCTTTCACTTGGGGGCGGAGCCCTAAGCTCAGCCAAAACTCGTAAACTTATCAAAGAAAAAACGATTCCCGTCTGGCTACAGGCTCGTGAATCAGAGCTCATAAAACGGCTCCAAAGTGGCAAGCGGCCGCCCCTGACGGATCTTCCGCTACATGAAGAAGTCCGCAAGTTTCTTCTCGAGCGTGGCCCGCATTACCGAGAAGTGGCAGCCATAGAAGTGTCACCAACACTCCGGTTTTCTGAGCAGGTTCCCTCTGTTCTCAAGAGTCTTCGAGAAATTTTTCTCAGCAAACGCTGATGTTCGTCGTCACGCTTCCTGCATCGGCTGGATCAAACCCTCGAGCGTTCGCACAAAAGGCGAAGAAAGCCGGAGCAGATATTCTCGAGATTCGATCAGACCTCACTCCTGCTGTTCAGCCCTTCAGTTCGCCATTGCCAATCCTCGTGTCCGTTCGAGGCAAGAGCGATCAACTGGTCGATCTGCTGAATCCAGCTTTTGTCGACATCGAAGCAAGTTCGGAATCTGCATGGTTACCGAAAGGAGCAAAACTGATTCTCAGCTTTCATGATTACGAAAAAACTCCCACTCTGTCAGAACTCAAAAAAATAGTACAAAAAATGTGTTCATCACAACCATGGATGATCAAGTTAGCTACATTCATCACATCGTACAAAGATCTTTTGACACTTTCTGATCTGCAGGATTTTTTGAACAAAAAAAGTATACGATCGACGGTTTTAGGGATGGGACCAAAGGCACATTTATCACGCATAGCGTCTCCTATTTATAACGTTTTTACGTATGCAACATTAGAAGCAGCCGATGCAGCTGCTCCAGGACAGCTTCCGATGTCACTCTATTCGCTGACGAAAGGCCGCAAAAAGCCCAAACGGTTTGGCATTCTTGGCGGTGCACAGATTACGGCTTCTTTAAGCCCTATGATTCATAACGCTTTGTTTCTGCGTCATAAGATCGATGCACTGTATTCGTGTTTCCCTACCGAGGACTTTGCATCAACGTTAACAATCCTTGAAATGCTACAAATTAAAGGGCTCTCTGTGACTTCGCCGTTTAAACATGATGCTTTTGATACGGCTGAAGCATGCGATACAGTCTCAAAAAAGCTCCATGTGGCAAATACATTGGTACGTTTTGCTAAACACTGGAAAGGATACAATACTGATTATTTTGGCATACGTGAGGGCTATCCGGCACTTGCCAGTGCGAAGACCATTGCAATTTTAGGAGCCGGCGGAGCTGTTCCATCAGTTATTTTGGCGCTCAGAGACGTGAGTCCAAAGGCACAGATAACTGTTTTTGCACGGGATCCAGCAAAAGCCCGAAAAGCGCTCCACATCTCTGATGTTTCGGTCGATGCGCTCAAGAATGCGGCTTCTGTTAGGTTTGATGCCGTGATCTGCGCCATATCCGACGATCTTAGTTTCCCGTTGCCGTCACCTGTTTCTAGAACATCAGTAGCGATTGATCTGCCCTACGGAAAAGAAACACGATTCATGAAAGATGCGCGTGCAAAGAAGTTCAAAGTTTACGATGGCATCCCGATGCTTATTCACCAGGCTCTGCAACAATTCCGATATTTCACAGGAAAGGCTCCCAAAAAAGACGATGCAGAGTATCTTTCCAAAGCACTGCAAGATTACCTATCCTCTAGCCGATAATTTCCAGCTCATCTATGTCCTCCAACTCCTTCGGAACGCTCCTCACAATTACAACCTTCGGTGAGTCACATGGCCTTGCACTCGGCGTGGTCATCGACGGTTGCCCAGCCGGAATTCGGCTTTCCGAAAAAGATTTTCTCCCAGATCTTGCACGGCGTCGTCCTGGACAGAGTGCCATTACGACTGCGCGGAAAGAAGAAGACGCTCCGACGATTCTCTCCGGTGTTTTTGAAGGAAAGACGACGGGCATGCCCATTGCTGTGATTGTCGCGAATACGAATCAGAAACCCGAGGCGTATGAAAAACTGAGAAACGACTATCGTATTGGCCATGCGGACGCGACATTTGCGAGCAAGTACGGTCATCGGGATCACCGAGGTGGAGGCAGGCAGTCCGGACGCGAGACCGTTGCCCGTGTTATCGCTGGAGCTGTCGCAAAGAAAATTTTGCCAAAGAAGCTCAAGATTATTGGTCATACGATCCAAATCGGACCATACATAGCGCAGGTGTACTCACCTGCAACTATCGAAAAGAACCCTGTCCGTTGCGCTGATCCTGCAATGGCCAAGAAGATGGAAGCTTATATTCTGAAACTCAAGAGCGAAGCTAATTCTACGGGCGGGCTTATCGAAATTCGGGTAAAAAATCCGCCGAAAAATCTGGGTGATCCGGTGTTTGCAAAACTGAAATCTCGGCTTGCAGATGCGCTCATGACAATTGGAGCCGTCACAGGAGTCAGCTATGGCGCCGGTTTTAAAACTGCTGCGATGCAAGGCAAAGATTACGTGAAGAACAAAGAAAACTTTGGCGGCATGCTTGGTGGCATTTCTACCGGGGAAGACCTGATTCTGACCATCAGCATTAAGCCAGCATCGTCGATTGGCCAAGTGGCCAAAGAAGGCAGACATGATCCGTGCATCGTGCCGCGTGTTATTCCAGTGGCTGAAGCCATGGTTGCACTCGTGCTTGCTGATTGCCTGCTCTTACAACAGGCGTATTCTTCTTCCTCTTCTCTATGAACTCAGACGATATCCAAACACTGGAAGAAATTCGTGATCTGATTGATGAAGCGGACAAACTGCTGCTGCTCACACTTGGCAAACGTTTCCGTGCTATCGGATTCTTGAAGAAATTGAAGTCTGCAACGGGCATGCCTACGGAAGATCTGAAGCGTGAGGAGGCAGTGAAGGCATTATGGAAGCAACGTGCGCAGGAGAACAATATTCCCGAGCCTCTCGCGCTCCTGATTCTGGATTTTATCCTTGCTGAAAGTAAGCGCATCCAATCTGCATGATCATTTCTCCCAAGCTCACCGTTGGCGTCATCGGAGGAACTGGAAAAACCGGTTCCCAGTTTGTAAAGCTTTTTAGAAAGGCGGGATTTCATGTGCGTGCGACCGGGCAGAAAACGAAATCGAAGAATACGGATCTGATTCGTGAATGTGACATTTTGCTCTTTGCTCTGCCGTTATCACGTGCCGCAGAGATGATGGCTAGTATGCTCCAAACCGCACAACGGAAGGATCAGCTTATCTTAGATGTATCGTCACTCAAGTTTCATGAAACAGAGGCCATGAAAGTTGCAGCCGGTGAAGTGATCGGCATGCATCCGCTTTTTGGTCCATCGACTGATCCCACAGGTGAGCGGATTATTCTCTGTCCGGTTCGCGCATCGACGCAAACGCTTAACTCGCTTCGGTCAGTCCTAAAGCACATGAAGCTAAAGACCGAAGTGATGACGCCAGAAGCACATGACTCACTCATGCTGACGGTACAGGTCATTCCGCACCTCAAGAGTCTTCTTATGGCAGAAGTTCTGAGGGGTATGAAGACGGATCTTTCTACAGTTCTGACGACCTGCACGCCAACGTACGAAATGGAATTCAACGTCATTGCCAGATTTTTGGATGATCATCCTGATCTTTACATGCCTATTATCTTCAAAAATCCCGGAACACCGAAAGTTCTTCGAGCTCTACAAAAAGTGATTGGCGAATATCTATACATCGTAGAATCTGGTGATCTTGCAGCTGCAGAAAAACATTACAAAGATTGCCAGATCGTTTTCCGGCCACATCTCAAAAAAGCCCGTGCTCATAGTGAGGCCTGTATCCGTACTCTTCTTTCCCTTACCCGATGAATATCCTGACTCTTGGCCCCGCAGGCACATTCTCACACGAGGCGACTCAGGAAATCTTTCCTGATGCTGAGGTTCATTTTGCACCGAATTTTGATCGGCTGTTTGACATGCTTTCGCAGGATACAAAAGCTATTGGCGTTGTGCCGGTTGAGAATTCACTTCATGGGTCGATCGATGAAATTCTGGATTTGTTGCGTGAGACCGACATCAAAATCTGGCGCATGCATGAGCTACGTATCCGTCATGCGTTTGGTTGTAAAGATCCACGTGCTATCACGAAGATTGCAAGTCATCCGCAAGCTCTCCGGCAAAGCAGGCTCTGGCTCAAACAGCACTATCCGGAAGCCATTCATCTTCCGACGTCGAGTACTGCTGCAGCTGTGGAACTCGTAAAAACAGATGCCACGATCGGAGTCATCGCGTCGCCAAAGCTGATCAAGGAGTCCGGTCTGACGCTTGTCAGTGAAGACGTGGAAGGAACGAATAATACGACGCGATTTGGCATCGTATCGGTTACAGATCCTTTCCCGGCACTCGAGCGAACGCGCATGAGCATCGCATTGCATCCGCGTGTAGGCGAAGACAAGCCAGGGCTACTCCATAGATTACTCACGCCGTTCAAGGTCTATGACGTTAACCTGACGCGTATCGAAAATCGTCCGACAGGCAAACGTTTAGGTGACTATAATTTCTTTGTTGATTTTATGGGAAACCCAGATGATATGCGTACAAAAAAAGTTCTGGATGAACTTAAGCAACTTGCCGACGTAAGAATTCTTGGCGAGTGGTAATCTGTTCTTACTCTTCTCTCTATGTACTCGCCGTTTTCCAACCTCCCAACTCCAAAACCAGATCCACTCTTTGCCATCGGCACTGAGGCGAGGCTTGCAGGACCAGACGCCATCAACGGTACGCTCGGAATTTTTATGGATGAGGACGGTCAGTCCTTAGTGTTCCCGAGCGTTGTCCAAATTCTGGCGCATCTTGAAAAACATCTGCAGGGTTTTAACTATTCGTATCCGCTTCTTACAGGACTGCCAAAATTTCGCGATGCAGTCACAAAATTGATCTGCCAAGACGATCGCGAAGTCATCGCCTCTATTGCCTCTACCGGCGGTACGGGTGCTCTTGCCATCAATCTGCGCCTCATGAAGATGCTTCTCGGTGAAGAAAATAACAACATTCTTCTGCCTGTGCCTGCATGGGGCAATCATGCGCCGGTGTGCACGTGGGCAGGTTTCAATATTCTTGAAGCTCCATATATCGAAAACGGCACAGCATCTGTCGATGGCGTCATCGAAACCGTGAAAAAACAAACCAAGCCGTTCGGTATTCTGTTACAAGTTGGCTGTCATAATCCAACAGGGCTTGATTACACTTCGTCCCAGTGGCAATCACTTCTCGATGCTCTGCAGCACAAAGAGTGTGTCGTACTTCTCGACTTTGCGTATCAAGGATTTAAAGGCGAACCGGAACAGGATGCAGAGCCGATTCGTCTCTGCCGCGAGCGAGGGCTTACCACGCTCGTCACATGGTCTGCATCGAAAAATCATTCTATTTATGGGCTTCGGACAGGACTCGCTGCCGCATTTGTGAAAGATATGAGCGAGCAGAAAACTGTCGAAGGTACATATTCGATGATCACGCGCGGACTCCATTCTGCTGCACCGACATTCGGCCAGGCTATCGTCGCGCTTGTGCAGGAAAGGTGTCCTGAGGTCTGGCGGTCTGACTTACGTGATGCTCGTGCGGTCCTCAAGCGTAAACGTCAGATGATGCTTGAGAATCTTCCGTCAGAATTCCAGAATTCGCTTTCTGGCTTCGGCATGTTCGCGATGTTGCCGCTTACGGAGCACCAGGTGAATCGGCTAAAGCTTGAGCATAAGACATACATTCTGCTGGATGGACGCATCAACATTGCAGGCATTCCAGAGACGAGGATCGGGGAGTTGTGTGAGAAGATTGCTGCGGTTTTGTGATACGATAGAAAGCCATGTTCACCGGAATCATTGAGTCAATGGCCAAGATCCTCCAGAAAACTGACTCTGGTTTGGTTCTTGAGCGTCCAAAAATGTTCAATGATATCACGATTGGCTGCAGTATCGCCGTGTCGGGCGCATGTTTATCAGTCATTGCTTTTGATGCAGTCTCCATGTCGTTTGATGTTGTGCCGATGACGTTTCAAAAAACCAAGCTCGGATCTCTGAACGTCGGTGATAGTGTGAATCTTGAACGAGCAATGAAAGCCGATGGCAGATTTGAGGGGCATATTGTGACGGGGCACTGTGAGGGAACCGGGATAGTGGTAGTTACGCCTAAGCCGGCCCCCACCCCCGACCCCTCCCCCGTTCCGGGAGGGGGGAGCGCTGCAGTACGTGAACCGCACATATGGAAAGGTGTTTCGGGTCTTACGTATCCACCAACTTCTGTCGTGACAAATGCTAGGGCGATGCGAAAAGAGCCGACAGAAGCAGAGGAAAAATTGTGGCAGCAGCTTCGTCAACGAAAAGTCGGGGGACATCACTTTCGCAGGCAACGTCCAGTTGGGTCATTCATTATTGATTTTTATTGTGAAGAATTGTGTTTGGGTATCGAAGTCGATGGCGGAGTGCATGATGACAAGCATCAACGTGCGTACGACGCATGGCGATCTGAACACTTGGAGTTGCGCGGTATTCATATGCTGCGTTTTACAAATGACCAAGTCATGCACGACATTAGCAGTGTCATTGCTGCAATTAAGAAATATAGAAAGGTTCCCCTCCACCCGGAGGGGGGAGGGGTGGCGCCGGAGCGCCGGGGAGGGGGCACGGTAAAGGACAGCGGCACAATCCTCCGCATAAAAATTCCTCACCAACTCTTCCCCTACATCGTCCCCCACGGTTCCATCACGCTCGATGGCGTCGCTCTGACGGTTGCAGATCTCAAAGATGATGAAGTCACGGTGGCGCTGATTCCGCATACACTGTCTTACACGACGCTCGGGTTCCTGAAGAAAGGCGAACACGTGAATATAGAGACAGATATCCTCGGAAAATATATCCTGAAGTCACATGGCCATCAGTGAAACCCCCAACTACGGCACGCCAGATATTGATCCTGATTGGAAAATCACGATCGTCCGTTCGGTATGGTATGACGAACTTACGAAAAAACTTGTCTCTGACGCATCAGACACTCTCATTGCCGCTGGTATCAAGCAGGAGAATATCCGCGTGATCGATTCTCCGGGTTCCTACGAATTACCGCTTCTTTGTAAGCACGCACTGCTGGCCGGAGCGGACGGTTGCATAGCATTTGGCATTATTGTGCAGGGAGCGACACATCATGCTGCACTCGTTGCTGAGGCATCTGCGGCCGGTATTATGCAGGTGCAGCTTGAACTTCTGAAACCAATTGTCTTTGAAGTGTTATTTGTGGATATTGCGGAAGATGCTGAGAGGCGAGTCTCTGGAAAAAATGCGAAGGGCCCACTGGCAGCAAAGACATTGCTGACTTCGCTTGCGCGAGTGCAAGAATTGCATTGAGAGGTGTTGTATAACAGATGTGTTCAAGCGTACGATCTCACCCGTCCACTTTCCACCATCATTGTATGTCCATCCGACGACTTCTTGCTTTGGTAGCCGTATTACTACTTCCGCTTGCTGTTTCAGCCGCCGGACTCTTTCCGGATGTCGGTGATAGTCATCCATTTAAAGCGGAGATCGAATCACTCGCTCGTGCGGGGGTCGTCAAAGGAAATCCGGATGGAAAGTTTTATCCGGATCGCATCCTCAATCGAGCAGAACTCTTAAAGATGCTTTATACGGCTACCGGACGAACGCCAAATGCGATCTCGTCTTCATGTTTCTCGGACGTAGAGCATGGCAGTTGGTATGAAGCCTATGTCTGTGACGCAGCCTCTAAACAAAACGGATTTGTCCAAGGCTATAGCGATGGTAAGTTCCGCCCAGCAAGTCCCGTGAGCCGCACGGAAGCCCTAAAAATGGTTTTCACTGTCTTCGGGCTGAGCGCTCCGGATATTTCATCTAATGATCAAGACATTATTCGTTTTATCGATATTTCGGTCACTGCTTGGTACAGCAAATATGTGAGCGCTGCATACCGAGTCGGTATTCTTCCTATCATCAGTCAAGGAGGTTCACATTTTTACCCAGAGCAAGCAATGACGCGTGGCGAAGCTGCTGCCTATATTTTTAAGGCTTTGAACATCAAAGCAGAAACTACGTCATCGGCTTCGTCTTCATCTTCTGCACAGAGTATGTCTTCAAGCTCCAGCAGTGCTTTTTCATCTTCATCTTCCTCATCATCATCCGGTCCCGCAGAGACGCTCAAGAAAGTGTCATTCCCGTTCAAAGATACGGACCGGTTTTCCGCAAAAAAATCGACGAGTTATGAATTTGAATTGAAAGCTGCAAAAACGCAGGTGTCCATTACGGTACAGGTCACTGGCTACTATCCATCTGATGTCACCTGCCGACTGTATCTTCTGGATGCTGACGGATTTTCCGATGAGTACTACCTCGGTGTGCAGAATGAAAACAGCTGTTCACTGGTCGTGAATGCACGTCCTGGCAAATATCAGCTCCAGTTGCAGCCAACAGTTGCGGATGTACCTTTCACAGTGCAGGCAGCGTCTGGTGCTACGGATGGCAATGACGGATTCATCGATGCGCTTTCCGTGAAGGTCATGACGCCACGGACAGCAACTCTCGAAACTGGCGATTTGTATGATTGGTATAGTTTCAGAGCAATCACGAATCAGACGATCACCGTCGATGTGACGGCAGCTGATAAACTGACGTGCATTATTTACTCGCCCAGTGATGTCGATCAATTCGGATTTTCCGGACCGGAGTGTGGCAAACCATACTCTTTTGTTGCCGGAGAAACGTACATCGTCGGTGTTGGTCGTGGTTATGGCGTGACGCCAATCAAGAAGATCACGTACACACTGAAGTGGCAATGATGCCAATCTCGGCGTAGTCCCGCGACTGCAGGATGAAGCCTGATGTGCTATCATGGCCGTCCCATGAAAAAACGTTCTACAGATGCCGTCGATGATGCAATAAAGGCGCTGCAGGCCGGAAAGTTTGCGATCATCGTCGATGACGAAGATCGTGAGAATGAAGGTGATTTGGTTGTAGCAGCTGAGCACGTGACAGAAAAGCAGATGGCGTTTCTGATTCGTCATACCAGCGGCATCGTTTTTCTTGCGATAGAAAATGCGATTGCTGATCGCTTGGAACTTCCTGCGATGGTCGCTCATAACACCAGCAAGCGTGGCACGCCGTTCACGATTACGATCGAAGCTGCGAAAGGTGTTACGACTGGCGTTTCCGCTCGTGACCGTGTTCAGACCGTGAGAACAGCTATCAAGCCAAACGCAAAGCCTGCGGATCTTCATCGGCCGGGACATATTTTTCCGCTGCGGGCGCAAGACGGTGGCGTATTGGTTCGTGCCGGTCATACAGAGGCATCAGTCGATCTCTCTCGCTGTGCCAAGTTACTTCCCGCAGCCGTAGGAGCTGAGCTCATGAATGATGATGGCACCATGATGCGTCTGCCCGAGCTTACGGCATTCGCAAAGCAGCATGATATTCCGGTACTGACGGTGAAAGATTTGATCGAAAGACGTCGTCAGGCTGAATCACTCATCACATGTGCGGCGCGGAGCGAACTGGAAACCAAGTACGGTTCGTTCGAGATTTCGGTCTATACCGACATCAACCGTCGTGAACATGTTGCGCTCCGGATGGGGGAGATTACGCCTGACAAGCCAACGCTCGTGCGCGTGCATTCAGAGTGCATCACCGGTGACGTCTTTGGTTCGCACCACTGTGACTGCGGCTCTCAGCTGGATCTCGCACTGCAGATGATCGCGCGTGAAGGCAAAGGCATTCTGGTCTATTTACGGCAGGAAGGCCGCGGAATTGGCCTCACCAATAAAATTCGTGCTTACGCTTTGCAGCATCTCGGCTACGACACGGTTGATGCAAATAGAGCTCTCGGACTTCCGGATGACCTACGGGAGTACGGCATCGGTGCGCAGATCTTAAAAGATCTTGGCGTAGGAAAAATGCGCCTTCTTACAAATAATCCCAAGAAAGTCGCTGGGCTGGGCGGATATTGCCTCGAGATCGTAGAGCAATTACCGATCGAGATTTCTCCGAAGAGTGCGAAACAGAAGAAATATCTGAAGACGAAGAAGAGTCGGATGGGGCATAAGTTGAGGAAGGTTTAAATTTTTAGTATCCTTGGAGTATCGTTGATAGTTTCGGTGTTTCTCTCTGGTCAACAATCATGGATACGATGTGAGGTTGAGCGGCTTCAATCTGCGCACTGATATTGCCCTCACTCAGATCTATGGATTCATTCATTGGTACTATTTTCCCCATTGCCCACTGTCCGCGGCAGAATGTTGGCGTTGTACCTTTGGAGATTTCAGGTCCTGTGCAAACTTCCGATAGAATGAGCTTGCTCACACTTGCATTTGGTCGCTTCCAACCCTCTTTAATTTGTAATTCTATAGTTTCGTTTCCAACTTCTCGCATTTGGAGAGCGCGGAAAAATGCTCCTTGGATTCTGCGTCGCACTTTGTCCTGTATGTCTTTTTCGGCCTTGTCATCTCTTGTATCAAGTCTTTTATCAAGACCATATCGATAACCCTGTTTCAACTCTGCTTCTGTTCCGATCAAACTTGTCATTTCCGGCAGGTAGGGAGAAAGTGTCAGGCTAGATTTGGAAGTTCCAGAAGAAAATTCAACATTTGATTTCGTCGTTTTCGACTGATGCCTTGATGAGCACTCAGTCGTTTTTTAAGATGGCTGAAATATCCGTCGCAAGAGTTCGTCGTTTTC
>CALRGQ010000016.1 GCA_943357915.1 Candidatus Peribacteria bacterium | reverse complement strand
CACATGGACTCGTGATCTCATCACGCACACAGAGGCTGATGCGCTGAATCTTAAAATGCTTTTGATAGGTGCGAGAGACGCAGAAAGCGCACAGCTCTTTATCATTCCACTGGCGCCGCTGTTTCCGGATAAACGTTTGTACCAACGCGGCGCGACCGTACTGACTGTCGAGCATGAAAGATTTTTGCCACAAGCCAAGACACTGAACATGCTCCCGAGTTATCTCTCCTACAGAAAAGCCAAAGCTGCTGGCTGCTATGACGCTCTGTATATCAATAAAGCTGGCTGTATCACGGAAGGCACACGCACCAATTTTTTCGCGATGCGCGGACGCACCATGATTTCTCCACCGAAACATGAGATTTTAGAAGGCGTGACGCTACTGAATGTGATAACTGTTGCTGAGCAACACGGTTATGACATTGCGTATCAGGATATTCCGTTAGCAAAAATTTCTGAATTTGATGGTGCGTTTCTGACAAGTACATCGTCTAAAATAATGCCGATCTCGAAGATCGATTCTCTGGATCTGAAAATTCCCGAAGCATTATTCGAGCTCATCAAACACTTCGAGGCATTTCTGGATACTACAATCACAGCTTCCTAATTATTGAGCAGGCGTCGGCTGGGCTTTGATCTTACGGGCTTCAGCTGCCATATTTCCTGCGATGGTCTGCATCTGCCCTGCGATGACCGAAAGCCCCGGCGAGAACGCCTTAGCTTTTTCTGCTGAACTATAGGCTTCTTTGGATGCGCTAATGGCGAGATCAAGTTTTCCTTCAGCTCCAGCCTTATATCCGACAACGAGTGACTGAAATCCTTCGGAGATTTTCATTGCGCCCTTCACAATCGGCTCATCAGGCTTGGCGGCTAGAGCGCCACGGGCAGCGATGACTGCACGTGCAGATGCCCACTCAGCTTGCTGCAATTCTTTCTTATCAAGCATCTGAAGAACGTTGCCAATGTCAGTTTCAGCTTGTGACAACAGCGCCTGCGTGCGGCGTCCAGCGGTGTACATATCAAGACGATAGTAAAAGAAAGCCATCTGTCCGCGTGTAATTTCTTGTGAAGGATTGAGCAGGCCTTCAGTACCCACAGCCGTCATCGATGACGCAAGAGCCATACGCATCATCGGATAAAACCAGTCAGTGGTATTTGGAACGTCTGAACTCAGTGGCTGAGTGAAGTCAGAGAATGCGCCGTTGTAATCAATCTTTTTCGACTTGAGGAGCATCTTCATAAATGCTGCCTTCGTCACGGGAGCATGGGGATTAAACTTTGGTGCCGAATCAACGATACCGAGACTACGTGCTGCTTCCACGTAGGACGTAAACCATTGTCCGGCAGGAATATCCGAAAACTCAGAAGTTGTGATCTTGGCTAATTCTTCGGGCTTCACGAGTGGCGCCACCAGAACTTTAGCGACTTCGGCGCGCGTCAGTTTTCGGTCAGGATCAAATTTGTCAGCATCTTTGATAATACCCTGTGACTTTAGATACTCCGTTGCGGGATACAGAGCACTACTTGCAGATACGTCAGAAAACCCTGCTGCGGAGACAAAAAATGGGAGGATAAAAAGAATGAAACCAGCGCCAACCTGCCACTCACAGAAGGATTTTTTCATAAGACGAAGATGATGCTATCAGGTCTAAAGCCTAAGGCAAGCGTAATGATCAGATACATCTGACGCGCACTTCAGACTCGAAAAACAATAGGCTTTCTTGGCTTTCACAAGGGCTGAGATGCGTGGTGATACAAATTATTGAGAATTCCACAATCTGTCGGAGCCCTGCTATAAGCCAAAAGATCAGAATCTTGTCTCTGACATCTACCAATACTGCAAAATTGCCGCTACCGGACTGTTTCTAGCCAGAAGATCAGATACAAACGAGTGTCTGCAGGAGGTTTGATAAATATTTCAAATTGTTGTATAATAACGATAGATCTGATTGATCTGACACATACAACAATACATGTCAAACACGAACCTTACTCATCGGGAGTACGCCAGTTTCATACGGAAGGCGTGTATGGAAGGGCTTGATGATGATGTCGTCACACGGCTTCGGTGGTTTGCGTACGCCGCAATGCACAACGGGAACACCGAACGAACGTGTCGATACTTTGGCATTTCTCGTTCGACATTCATCCGTTGGAACAACCGCTTCGATCCTCATGACCTCACGTCGCTATCTGATCATTCACGTCGGCCTCTCTCGGTACGCACGCCGGAGACTGATCCACGAATCATAAAAATCATTGAGGACATTCGCACCCTGATGCCACTGCTTGGCAAACAAAAAATTTGCGACGTACTTCAGCGTGACTACGGCATCGAGATTTCTTCAGCAACCGTCGGACGAATCCTGACACGACACGGATTCTTTTTTGCAGATACGGAGTCCCATCGACAGAAACGAATGCATGCGAACGGAAAGAAAACCCATGTTCTCCATGAGAAAGAGAAAAAAGAGGATGGCGAAAATTTTCTGTTTATTCCTCTCACGGGGCTTACCTCATAATGCGTACTTACTCCGTCAGTATCGGCATCCTCAGAGTGAGCGTCCTGCTCGCATCCTCTCTGTGGGCTGGAAACGTCCTGGCAGACGTGAGTCCGTCGTACCAGCTTGTCAGTGACTTCCCAAATGCCGCGACGAATAACGGAGGGGCTTCAACAAGTTTCACGCTGTCTGAAGGACAACTCACGTGGACCCAAAAACCTATCACAAGCACCAATTTCCAAATCGTTCCTCCGGGCGGTAGCGCGATTAGCACATCCGCCAGTTCTGCTTCGAGTGAAGGAACGGGAGGAAGTGCCGCATCAACTCCGAGAGGCAGCAGAGGAGATCGTGCAGGAACCACGGGCGGCGTGGCTTCATCTCGTTCTTCTTCCTCCAGCTCGCCTGTCTCTTCCTTATCGTCCTCCAGTTCCTCAATTTCCTCATCATCGTCATCTATCAACTCAGCACATGGCGCTGCTCCGGAAGAAATTGTTACTCCTGGTGCACCAATCACAGTGACTCCGGTACCACTCAGTGAAAAAATTGCCGATGAGTTCTTCTGTGGCACTGATAACACCGAGCAGGTCAGTTTCTTTGGCGCTCAAGAAAACATCTGTGCAATGCACGCAGCAGCCGGGGCATACGGCATCCATATTTCTCTCCTACTCTTGTGGCTTCTCCTTATTCTTGTTCTTCTGTGCATCGGTCTGTGCGCACATCTTGCGGCTCGTAAAAAGAAAGACGGACTAACGAAACTCATCCTGCGCACAGTCGGATACGTCAGCCACCTGCTTGCTGCATTCTTGATCCTGCTTGTCATCACGGGCATCGTTCACGCAGCACAGACCACACCAAACAAACATATCTACAATGGCAGATTGCTGGATAGTGGCGGCAATGCAATCACAACATCGACGTCGATCCGCTTCAGTTACTGGAAGAGCGCCGACTATGTCACGACGGATACGACCGCTACCGGTGCCATCAATACTGGAGCCGCGAACTACGCAAGCTGGAATGAAGTACATACCGTGACACCGAATTCTTCCGGATACTTCTCGGTCACACTCGGCTCTGGCACGACACTCCCAAGCTTCGCCTCCTTACCGACTCAGACACTCCTGAGTTTGTACCTGCAAGTGGAAGCAAAAGCTGCTGCCTCAGCCGATACTGCATATGAACTGCTTGATCCAGATTCCACTGATACGACTATCGACCGTTCAGGTGTTCTGTCTGTACCGTTTGCGCAAAATGCAGACATGATTGACCAACGTGAAGTGGGTACCGCAAGCGGCTCGATTGCACTCCTAGGGAGCGGTGGGCTTCTGCCCGTTGCACACATCCCCAGTGGTACGAATAGAGGCGGCTTCAGTATCGACGCTGACGGCACCGAGACGTCTCAGATCTCACTCACCTTTGGCTCTGCACTCGGGAAAAAACTGACATATGACTTGGTGAATACAGTGTTCCGTTTCAATGACGACCTCGAAGTACAAGGTAACCTGACGGTGACAGGGCTCATCAACGGGATCGATGTTGCAAGTTTCCAGACCTCTACAGGGGCGCTCAAGGCATTCTCTGGCGGAGGACTGAACCTCCATGTCTCACGCGGTTCGTATCGTCTTGCAGGCACCATTACCAACTATGGAGGCGGGACGATCACACTCACGGCAAGCACAACCAACTACGTGTTCTTCGGTTCCGGCGGACTCACGAAAAACCTGACCGGATTCCCATCAGATGAAAGTTACATTCCGGTCGCAAGTGTGTTGACCTCTGGCGGCGGCATCACGATCGTCACTGATCTGCGTGCACTCTCGTCGGATGACCGTGAGCATGACACAACGCTGACATTTACACCTGCATTTGAAAAAGCTGCCTATCAGGGCGACGCGACGGATAACGTTGGCCAGCTCTCTGTCCAGCACGATAGCATCTCAACAAAAAATTATTACAACTGGTCAAGCACACGCACGTCGTTACAAGACTTCGATGTCCTTCTCCGTATCCCTGTGACACAGGACTTCGTTAGGTTCCAAACTGGCAATACAAATGCTCTGACACTTCTGTACCGATCCACATCTGCTTCGGCGACGGATAACAAGCTTGATATCCAAGTGTATGACACCAATGGTTCACCCGTGACACTCTCAGGATCTGTGACAGGCCTTGTGAATACGTCATGGACCACAGCGCAGGTGGAATTCACAGGAAGCCCAACCTGGACTCCGGGGCAAGACATGCTCATCAGGATCAAAACGTACGCCAAAGACTCTTTCCAGATGCATATTGGCACGCTGAAGCTGAATGTCACCGAACTCTTAGGGCTATAAGAGCTGTTCTCTGTGGTATCGGAGTGAGGATCATATTTTTTATAATGTTTTAGTGACATGTCAATATGTGATAAGGGCATCATTTTCTGTTTTGTGATAGAATTACCAGATTCACCAAAACACATTCATGCCACATGACTCTTCTATAGGTCTCACTCTCAGGAAAATTACCGGTGCTCTCTTGGCACTTGTACTCATCCTCGGAAACACAGAAATGGCTCATGCCGTCTCGTCATGGAACCCGACACTCCTCGTGAACACGGAAGCGTTCCAAACGATTGATAGTGGTGATGGATCCAGTGACATGGAACTCCGTTTCGGATCAACGACCAGCACCTTGAAGTTCCTCTTCACGTCTCAAAAGTTCCAATTCAATAAGTCTCTCTCGGTTGTCGGGGGACTTTCCGGTTCGTACCTCACGATCGACGGTCAGACCAACCTCTCAGGTGCGCTCACCGTGAAGAACGCAGCCACGTTCAAGAGTAGCATCTCCGGTGCGTCACTCCGTGTCAGCGGAGCTGCCAACGTGCAGGGGGCACTCACGGCTTCCGGTTCTTTCCGCACTGACTCAAATATTTCGATCAATGATGATGCTGATACGAACGATGCGACCCTTACGTTCGGTAACAACTCAGGAAATCAGACCTTGAAATTCTTAAACAGCGGACAGAAGTTCCAGTTCAGCACTGGCTTAAGCGTCCTTGGTATCCTATCCGGTTCACAGCTCGCCATCGACGGAGCCGCAACCATTTCAGGCGCTCTCCTTGTCAAAACCTCGATCAAAACGAAAGGAAACCTCTCCGGTTCCACACTCACCGTGGACGGTAACGTGACGTTGCACGGCGTGACATATAGCGCACCAAGCACACAGGGCTCCTCCAATACCTTCCTCAGAAACGACGGTGCTGGGAACCTGACATGGCAGTCCGCAGCAGTGGGCAATGGAAGCGGCGGCATTATCTCGATGCACCCAGATTATCCGGGCGCTATCTACTTTGCCTCGGGTTCGAACATGGTCGGTCAGCTCACGATGTCCGGCGGAACCTCAGGGCTGGAAAACAGTTATGCGTGGACAACCAGCAGGGGAACGCTGCAAGAATATTGGGTTTCAGTCCGTGGACGAGTTCCGGACAACTTCAGCTCGTGGGATCCGGTGAAGGCAGTGGAATTCCGCTTTAAGACCGGTGTCATCGGCGCTGGAAATAACTATCTGTCACTTAAAGTGCGTGATACAGCAGGCTCCATCCAGACACTCTCAGGAAGCATGGTCAGCACGTCGTACTACACCGGCCTTTTCCCAACCCTCAGTGGAACATGGACACCGAAGGGATACTTCACGGTGTATGTAAAGCTTGCCGCGACAAGTGCCGCAAGTGCAGCTGCATACGCCAGTTACATCAACATGAACTTCGAGACCACGACGCCATAAGCTTTCTCAGGCTCTTTGTCTGCATGTCATGTGCCATCCGTAAGGGTGGCATTTTTTTCGTCATCATTCTTAAGACAATGTATACTCCGCTCCGCATGGTTTTTGCATTCTTAAAAAACGTTCAGAAGACACTACAAAGCTCCATTTACCCGCAGCCTCGATTCACAAATCGTGATGCCGGAGTCATTGGCCAGCGGTTTGAGAACCGCTTCTGCGGAATTAGGTTGCTACGTCTTCTCATATGGGCAATCGGCATTGGTGCGATCTTCTGGGTCTGCACGTTCAAAATCATGGATCGAGATTTCTGGTGGCACATCACCGCAGGGAAAATTCTTTTCGAGACAAAGACAATGATAACAATCGATCCATTTGCGTACGCACGGACGGGGATGCCGTATCTGGCAACTCACGAATGGCTGGCCCAGATCATCTTGTATCTCATCTATCACACAGGGGGATACGTCGGGATTATTTTGTTTCGGGGTGTCATCGCAAGTTTGTGCGTTGGACTTTTATTACTCCTCACGAAACAGAAACGTCTTGCGTATCTCGCGCTCGCGGTATGGGCAATAGTGATCACAAAAGGTAGTTACCTAGAGCGGCCGCAGCTTTTCACGTTCGTTCTGTTCGCTGCTTTTTTACTGCTTGCGTTTCGCTTTCTTGATGCCGAAGCACGTTCTATGCAGAAAAAAATCTGCGCAGCGTTTATCGGGCTTGAACTTCTGTGGGTCAATATGCATGGCGGCGCTGCACTTCTAGGCTGTGGCATCGTGACTTTTCTTTTGATGCAAACATTATGGCACGCATTGCCTCGACACGGACGGAAAGAACATCAACGAATTGCAGGGGTTCTGGCTCTGACACTCGCATTGATGTCAGTCACGCTGGTATTACCGCCGAATGGATTTGGAACGATCACGTACATCACACAACTCTTGAGTGACCAAACTATTGCGTTCATAGCCGAATGGCAGCCGCGAGATTGGGGGTTGTACCTGCGTGAACTCTGGCCGTTTTTCATTCTGTCATTTACCGCACTATTCATCGGAAGAAAGCACTGGATCTTTAATGCACTACTACTTCTGATGACTGCGTATCTTTCACGTCAGGCATTTCGGCATGAGATTCTGTTTGTGTACGCGGCCATCGCGACATGTTTTTATCAGTGCGACCGAAGCGAGCGCATACAAAGGGTTTGGTTATGGATGGCATCACGTAAGAAGACTGTCGCTATCGCCTCACTCATTCTTGTTATTTTCTTAAGTCGGGTCGCGTATCTGCGCTCTCTGGGCTTTGAGCGTCAGGATAACTTATTTGGATTCGGACAGTTTGATTTAGCTCGCGGTGCGTACGATTTTGTCGAGCGTGAACGTATCGCTGGGAATATGTTCAACACGTATGGCATCGGCGGATATTTGATCTACAGAGGATACCCTGATCGTAAAGTTTTCATCGATGGACGGAACGTCGACTACGGTTTTGATTTCATGCTTCAGGCATTTACTGCAGGGTTTGAGCCTGAGAGCTGGAAAAAGTTGGAAGATCGTTATGCTGTGACGTATGCGATTGTTGATTACGATGCCATCAAACATGCTGATCTTCTGCCGTACAGTTCCCACCTAGACAAGGATACGAATTGGGCGTTGGTCTACCTCGATGACTGGGTTGCCGTGTATCTGAAAAAGACGCCAGAAAACCTGCACATCATACAACGCTTACAGTACAAGTTTGTCAGTGCTACAACACTAGAATTTCATGATAGTTTTTCAGATGCCGAAGCGAGTGACATGCCAGAAATTATCAAGGAGTTGCGCCGCGTACAAATTGACAATCCAGAAGGCATCAAAGCCACTGTAGCTCTGGCGAAAATCGCGCTTCGTGAACATCGAGTCGATGACGTCAAAGCGCTTGTCGACACTGCGAGATCAATACGCCCGTGGAGCCCCGAGCCACTTGTGATTCTCGCGGGTTTGTACACTGAGCAGCAGGAGTGGAAAAAGGCAGCAGAAATCTTCACGCAAGTACTACGTCTTGCAGGAGATAATTATCCGAATATGAATTATCGGTTTATCGCGGATATTTTTGGGAAAGCGGGCCATCCATGGAAAGCGTGGTACTACCGTCCAAAAGCACCAAAGCTAGAAACTCCTATAACGAGTACGGGGAGCACTCTTACTGCTTCAGGTTCATCTCTCATGGCCAACCCGGGACTCGATGCCGAATTCAATAATGAGCAAGGTCTTGTTGCGGTAGAAAAAAATGATCTTGTACAAGCAGAAGAATTCTTCCGACTGGCCGTCATGCTCAACCCCAGTTTTTCCGGGGCATGGAATAATCTTTGCGCCCTTCTCCTGAGCCAGAAACGCACCAGTGATGCTATTGAAGCCTGTCAGCGCGCCATCGAGGCTGATAAAGATTCGGCAGATGCACACTTCAATCTTGCTCTGGCGTACTACCATGACGGCAATATGAAAGACGCAGAGAAAGAAGCGCTGCTTGCAAAAAAACTTGGACGAGAAAAAGAAGCCAATGAACTTCTGGTGTTGATTCGAAAGAAGTAAGGCGGGGGATCAACTCCCCTTGTCCATTCATCAGATACAGCGTTAATGCAGCACCAACATCCGTTTTCTGGTATACTATCAATATGACTACCCTATCCGCCGAACTCCAGGCAATGGTTGAGCACTCTGGTGGTTCTCCTGTGCGAATGATTGATCCTCGGACGAAGCGAGTCTATGTTCTCATTGCCGATGAAAAATTTGATCAGCTTCAGTCGCTGGTCGATATGGAACCGTTGTCGCTCGCTGAGCAGAGAGTCGTTCTTCTGCATGCCGGACAACGTGCTGGATGGGATGACCCCGAGATGAACGCTTACGATCACTATGACGATCACCAACCGAAGCCATGATGAATGTTGTGCGTGGAAACGTCGTCCTGGTAGATTACCCGTATACGGATCGCACTGGTTCAAAAGTGCGTCCATGTATCGTGGTGCAAAACGACAATGACAACCAACGACTGAACGATACGATCATCGTTCTGATGACGAGCAAAACACGATTCAAGCCCGGCAGTGCGACTCAAGTTCTGATCGCAGCGGAATCCAACGCAGGACGACAGGCCGGAATCATTTTCGACTCGGCGGTGCAAGGCCACAACATGCTCACCATAGACCGCAGCTTCATTCGCCGAACAATCGGGATCATCCCATCCGAAACTATGTCGGAGATAGACGCATGCCTAAAAGCAGCTCTCGCTCTGTCGTAGCCATCTCCCCTTGTCCATTCATCAGATACAGCTCTAATGCTTTCCAGAAGTAGCGAAAACTTTGTAAGATACGAATATCCAAACATCTGCGTCACTCTCGGCTTTCAATAGATTCTACGCGTCGTCTTTGCTTGCAGTCCTGCTACTGTCTGTGTGCACCCCGGCATACGCACTCGATGGTTTGGAAGCTGCTACCAATGTTCTTGGACAAGACGATGGGACCGTAAGCGCTCCTGAGCCTATCTACATCAAGGGTACGGCCAATAATGGAGCGCACAAATTAGGGTACAGTGCGCCGAACATCGGCATGGCTTTAGACTCGGGAGGGGACAGACTCTTTGTGAGTGATACGGCTAATAACCGCGTACTCGTGTATGGCCTGAATGCAAATGATACACTGGTTGATCGCATTCCAGACAATGTACTGGGTCAACAAAATTTTTATGGCAGCGCAGTCGGTAGTACGCAGATAGGACTTGAAACGCCGAACGGTTTGGCACTCAGCGGCAGTACGGCACTCTTCGTGACGGAGAGTGCAGGTAGTCGTGTCAAAGTTTTCGATATTACATCGATCACGGATGGTGAAGGAGCTGTTGATGTCTTAGGGCAGATCAACTTTACGGGAACGACTGCTGCGGTTACGCAGGAAGGCATGAGTGCACCAAACGATGTTGTGTACGACAGCACAAACAAACGTCTTTTCGTTTCTGATATAACGGCCAATCGGGTCACGGTGTATGACGTAGCGTCTATTGATGACGGCGAAGCTGCAACTGGCGTTCTTGGTCAAGCCAACTTTACAGCGACGACAGCCGCCACAACCCAGGCGGGCATGAACGTTCCGTATGGTCTTGCGCTCAGTGGCACCACGCTCACGACACTCTTTGTGGCGCAAGGAACAGGAAACCGAGTGACGACGTATGATGTAACGGCAATTACCGATGGCGAGAATGCGGTAAACGTTCTTGGCCAAGCTAACTTTACGGCGACAACTGCAGCCACCACTCAAGCAGGTATGAACGCACCGCGTGGTATTACGTACAATCCTGCAACAAAAACTCTGTACGTTGCGCAAACAACGGGTAACCGTGTGACGACGTATGACGTTGCGAGTATCACAGACGGTGAGAATGCCATCAGCGTGCTCGGGCAGGCACTATTTACCGATACTGCAGCTGCGAGCACACAAGCAGGACTCAATGCTCCGAACGGCGTGATCATCGATCATGCGAATACAGATCTTTATGTACTACAGTCTGGTGCTAGCCGCATCTCGATCTTCGATGTCGCTTCCATTACTGACGGGGAAAATGCTGTGGATCTTCTCGGGCAGACTGATGATTCTCTGAGCGCACCAGGGCCAATTTACACAAAGGCAGCAGTGAACAACGGACCATACAAGATGGGTATGTCTGCTCCTCATGGTGTCGCTGTTGACAGCACGAATCATAGGCTGTTTGTCGCGGAATCCACCAATAACCGTGTTCTCGTGTACAACCTTACGGCAGGCAATGTACCCATTGATCGTGTGCCAGATAACGTGCTTGGGCAAGCAGTTTTCTATACGAACGCCATCGGCACAACGCAGTCTACGCTGAGCGCACCGACGAGTCTCGCCTTTGATAATGTGGGTAATCGGTTGTTTGTTTCAGACTTTACCAATAACCGTATCTTGGTTTTTGACACGACAAGCATTTCCGATGGTGAGAATGCAGTGAATATTTTAGGACAGGTGACATACACATTGGCTGTTGCCGGCACAACGCAGAGAGGTTTGACCGGCCCAAGGCAAATCGCATATGACAATTCGTCCAAGCAGCTCTTTGTCGCAGATTCCACAAACAACCGCATCATCATCTACGATGTAGCTACGATTATTGATGGAGAAGAAGCCGTCAATGTCCTAGGACAAGATGATGGAACGGTCAGCGCGCCAGAACCAATCTACACGAAGGGAACGGCACAAAATGCAGCTCATAAACTTGGGCTTAGTGCCCCAAACATCGGTATGGCTCTGGATTCGGTTGGCAACAGACTCTTTGTCACGGATACCACGAATAACCGCGTACTTGTGTATGGCCTGAATGCGAACGATACTCTTGTCGATCGGACTCCTGATAACGTCTTAGGACAGCTCAATTTTTATAGTAATGCTACAGCCAGCACACAAGCAGGATTTGAAACCCCGAACGGTCTGGCGCTCAGTGGCAGCACAACGTTATTCGTTGCGGAGAGCGCCGGAAGCCGCGTCAAAATTTTCGATATTACATCGATAACGGATGGTGAAGATGCCGTGAATGTCCTCGGGCAGTCAACTTTTGCAGGAACCACGGCAGCAGTGACGCAGGTCGGTATGAGCGCACCAAACGATGTCACGTATGACAGCACAAATAAACGTCTGTTCGTTGCCGATATTACGGCGAATCGTGTGACAGGCTATAGCCTTGCCCCTGGTTTTGCAGACTACATGAATGCAGATTCTGCCCTTGGTCAATACGATGATTCTCTCTCCGCACCTAGTCCCATCTACACAAAATCAGCAGCGAATAATGGAGCGAACAAACTTGGTTTCAATGCGCCGAATATCGGTATGGCCTTGGACTCGTCTGGCAACAGACTCTTTGTGAGTGATACGAGCAATCACCGTGTACTTTCGTACAATCTCAATGCCGACGATACCTTGATCGATCGCATCCCAGATAACGTGCTTGGCCAAGTAAATTTCTACAGTAACACTTCAGCGAGTACGCAGAGCGGTTTTGAAACTCCGAATGGCTTAGCCCTGAGCGGAAGTACTACGCTCTTTGTTGCTGAGAGCGCAGGTAGCCGTGTCAAAATGTTCGACATCACATCGATTACCGATGGTGAAGATGCGATCAATGTTCTGGGACAGGTGAACTTTACAGCCACAGCCGCTGCAGTCACGCAAGTTGGCATGAGCGCACCAAACGATGTCACGTATGACAGCACAAATAAACGTCTGTTCGTTGCCGATATTACGGCGAATCGTGTGACGGTCTATGACGTTGCGACGGTTACGAATGGTGAAAATGCGATAGGCGTCCTTGGGCAAGCCAATTTCACAGCAACCACAGCCGCCACAACCCAAGCAGGCATGAACGTTCCGTATGGTCTTGCGCTCAGTGGCACCACACTCACGACACTCTTTGTGGCGCAAGGTACCGGTAACCGAGTGACGACGTACGATGTCACTGCAGTCACGGATGGCGAGAATGCCGTGAACGTTCTTGGCCAAGCTAACTTCACGGCGACAACTGCAGCCACCACTCAGGCAGGTATGAATGCCCCACGTGGTATTACCTACAATCCTGCAACAAAAACTCTGTACGTTGCACAAACGACAGGAAACCGTGTCACCACCTATGATGTTGCAAACCTCACGGATGGAGAGAATGCGGTGAGCGTGCTTGGCCAAGCAAACTTCACTGCTACGACAGCAGCCACCACACAAGGAGGGCTCAATGCTCCGAACGGTGTGATCATCGATCATGCGAATACAGATCTTTATGTCTTGCAGTCTGGCGCAAATCGCATCTCGGTCTTTGACGTGGCTTCTATTTCAGACGGAGAAAATGCCGTCGATGGTCTTGGGCAGTACGACAGTGATCTGACAACCCCCGGACCGATCTACACGAAGAGTACGATCCACAATGGTCCAAATAAACTCGGTCTCAGCACTGGTATCATCGGGCTCGCGCTGGATCCTACGGATCATCGTTTGTTTGTCTCCGACACAGGAAATAACCGCGTACTTGTCTATAACTTAGACACTAACGATCTGCTTCTTGATCTCATCCCCGATAAAGTTCTTGGACAAGCAGACTTTCATAGTAACGCCGCGGCAAGTACACAAACGGGTTTTGAAACACCGAATGGACTTGCATTCGATGATGCGGGGAACAGGCTCTTTGTGGCAGAAGGAGCAGGAAGTCGTGTCAAAGTATTTGATGTGACGGCGATCACCGATGGAGAAAATGCAGTGAGTGTTCTTGGGCAAAGTAACTTCACGGGTACCACAGCAGCGACGACGCAAACAGGTATGAGCCAGCCAGTGGATGCACAGTACGATCCTGCAAACAATCGCCTCTTTGTGTCCGATGCCACACTGAACCGCGTCACAGCTTATGACGTCACAGCAATCACCGATGGCGAGAATGCGGTCAGTGTTCTCGGACAAGCGAACTTTACGACTCTCACCGCAACGACGACGCAGGCAGGCATGAACGTTCCGTACGGTCTTGCACTGAGCGGCACCACACTCCAGACACTCTTTGTAGCGCAAGGAACAGGAAACCGCGTGACGACGTACGATGTAACGGCAATTACTGATGGTGAAAATGCGGTCAAAGTCCTTGGTCAAGCCACATTTACGGCAACAACTGCGGCATCCTCACAAGCTGGTATGAATGCTCCTCGTGGCATTGCGTATGATGCGACAAACAAGAGGCTCTTTGTCGCACAAACAACTGGCGCACGTGTGACAACCTATGACGTTGCGAATATTACCGATGGAGAAAATGCTATCAACGTTATCGGGCAACCATCCTTTACAGCTGCAACTGCGCTTGTCGCTCGTGAGGGTCTCTCTGCACCCACGGGGGTTCTATCTGATCCTGCACATAATAGATTTTATGTGATGGATTCCACTGGCAACCGTGTACTTAGCTACAATACAACTCTCGGCATAGGAAATGGCGAAGCAGCGGTAAGCGTTCTCGGCCAAGCGAACTTTACAGCAACAACGGCAGCCACGAGCCAGGCAGGCATGAACGTTCCGTATGGTCTTGCGTTGAGTGGGACCACACTCCAGACACTTTTCGTGGCACAAGGAACAGGAAACCGCGTGACGACTTACGATGTCACAGCCATTACCGATGGTGAGAATGCTGTGAACGTTCTTGGCCAAGCGGATTTCACGTCCACAGCTGCTGCTACTACTCAGGCAGGTATGAACGCGCCCCGTGGCATTACGTACAATCCATCAACAAAGACTCTCTATGTTTCACAAACGACAGGAAACCGTGTCACCACCTACGACGTTGCAAATATTACGAATGGAGAGAATGCAGTCAAAGTGCTCGGACAGCCGACCTTCACGACGACAGCAGCATCCACGACGCAGTCAGGATTAAATGCTCCGAATGGCGTAATTATAGATAACGCGAATACAGATCTCTATGTTTTGCAGTCTGGTGCTAGCCGCGTCTCCATCTTCGATGTGGCTTCCATCACGAATGGAGAAAATGCGGTCAATCTTCTCGGACAAACTGACAGTTCACTCAATTCTCCTGAGCCAATCTACACAAAAGCAACAGCGAACAACGCATCATACAAGATGGGTATGTCTGCGCCAAATGGAGTAACTGTTGATGGTACCAACCACAGACTTTTTGTCGCAGATGCCACCAATAACCGTGTCCTCGTTTATAATCTTACAGCAGGTAATGTACCCATTGATCGCGTCCCGGATAACGTGCTTGGTCAGGAGGTTTTTCATACGAACGCAGTAGGAACGACACAGTCCACACTGAGCTCACCGCAGAGACTCGCTTTTGATCCAAACGGCAACAAGTTGTATGTCACAGATTTCACCAATAGCCGTATTCTCATCTACGATACGTCGAGCATCACCGATGGCGAAAATGCCGTAGGCGTACTAGGGAAGGCGAACTTTATCACTGCTACTGCGGCGACGACTCAAGTGGGTCTATCGGATCCCAGAGAAATAGCTTTCGATCCCTCCTCAGGCCAGCTCTTTGTCGCAGATTTGACGAATAACCGAGTACTTATCTTCGGCGTGGCGGAGCCAACGTCTGGCGGTGATACGTTTCATTTCTTTGGTTTTTAGAAAACCTAATACTTCCTCGTCCCCTTCAGCATCACCGTGATGCCGCTACCCGCAAATGTGCTTCCTACTTGATCAATATCAATGGTAAGAACTGAGTTCAGTGTCAGGTTTGTCGTTGAAAATACAGCACCGGTACCACCAGCTCTTCCACCGGCATAGATCTGAGGCCGCGTGCTGAAGATCGTCGTTCCGTCTTTATTGATATCAATAATAAAGGCAGCGCCCGTTGGCGCACCTTTCGCTTTGAGAGTAACACCGGAAAGGGTTAGACCAAATGGCATCGTGATCTCCGGACCTTTACTTGTTGCAATAGTCTGCGTTCCATCAAAATACCAAATCATACCGCCGACGGGACTCGCCCATTTTGGTGCAGACGTCCCTTGCGCTATGAGAACTTGGCCCGAGAGTCCTTTTGCGTTTTGCTTAAGTGTATTACCACTGGAATAGACGACTGCTCCCGAGACGGTCATGTTACTGGCCCGCAGAAGCGCACCGGAAATTGTCCCTCGAACATTCAGAAGCGGCGTTACTATTGGGGTATGTGTGTTGCCGTTTTGGATAGACAGCGCGCCAGTCATCGTATCGCCACTCTGATTCACGAACCGTGTATCGAATGCCGATTGGAGAGATCCAGTATTCGACCAATTGCTGCCACCACCGCTGCTACCGCCAGATTGATCCGCTTCGCAGAGAAATTTCTTCGTCGTTGCGTTGTACGTGAGCTTGTTTGATATTCCCTGACAATCGTAAAGACCGAAGCCTTGGATCGTAGAACCCGTCAGGAGCATATTCGCATTCAGTGTCGTACCAGAAATAGTGCCAACCACTTCCAGTTTCGTATTTGGCGTGCCGGATTTTCCAATGCCAAGACTGCCGAGAATATACGAGCTGGTGGCACCCATGAACGTAAGGTTCGCTCCAGAAATTGTGCTTCTGGAGGTGATCGAATTTTTCACGAGAAGAGCTCCGGAAATATTCGCCTGTTGGTCAATCGTCAAATACGAACCGGAAATGCCGCCGACCACCGAAAGTGATTTGTTAAACTGAAACGTATTTGTCGTGAGAAGTTTGAGCGTACTTGTGCTGGCACCAAACTGCAGTTCAACGTTCGTTGAACCATCACCATGAGCAATCTGTTGGAAGGATTCTGAATTGACCAGTAGTGTCGGGCTCCACGCGTTCACCGCATACACACTTTCGGGCATGAAGCGTGCGAGCAACACAACCATGATGATCACTGCCATGCGTACACGCGCGCGTCTTATGCCCTGATGCCGAGAATGGATTTTTGTATGTTTCAAATCTAGTGATTATATCACAAACAAGCCATAAAAGCAGTGTGTTAGATTTGATGGATCTGTTCTTGATGCTGTGAACAAAAAATGTATATTTTCTTTTACTTTTCACGGTATTATTGACAAGAACACAACTCTGATGCTCTGCAACAGAAAAACCGCGTAAAAACGGCTAAAACAAGGGCTCGCCGGTTGTATAGGTGTAAGATTTTCGAACGAATGGAACTTCGGGTTCATATTCAACGGCCAATATTGACCGGCATCATCATTCTAGTTGCCATCCTCTGGTGGAACGGCTTTTTGCATGTCGGACGGGATAAAAACACAAAATCACCGGATGCCGCAGGTGGAGAAGAGACTTTCATCATCATCACGGATGCGATCCGCGATATTGACCGTGAGCGCACCAGAAAAGCAGTGCTAGAACAGCAGGAAGAAATTCTGCGATATCAATTACAAATTTTAGAAGATGAAACGCTCAAGAATCAGTCACCGGAAAAAGTGCAGGAATTTGCGGACAAACGAGCGATATTACTTGCGATCATCAAAGAACGTTCCAACTCCGAAAAACTTCTGACGTCATCACTCCAGCAGCTTTGGGAAGCGGAAGGTACGCGGTTCACACTCACGCGTCCGGATGGCAGCGTGGATTTGGACTGGCCGGTAGCTCCACTCCTCGGAGTCTCCGCATTCTTCGAGGATGAAGGATACAAAAAACGTTTCGGTTTTGATCATCACGCGATCGACATTCCGACCAATCAGAACACTCCGATCCGAGCTCCGGCTGATGGAACAGTGCTGAAGGTAGCGATGAACGGACTTGGTTATAGCTTCATCACGCTTGAGCACGCAGGCAACATGCAAACGATCTACGGACACGTGAGCGCGGCCACGGTGAAAGAGGGGGATAGTGTTTCTTTCGGACAAATAATCGGACGCACTGGCGGGCAACCGGGTTCGCAGGGGGCGGGACTACTCACGACAGGACCGCATCTGCACTTTGCGATAAAGATAGACGGATTGTTGGTAGATCCGATGAAGTATTTACCGAAGCTGAGTGAAATATCGCAGCTGGGACGTAGCGTGTCACTTCTCGATACGCCCCGCGACGGGGCTACTCGAAATGACACGGCCTGACTATCTAGGTGCGTCAGTTCGAGTAGTCGAGCGAACGGCCTTACTATCAAGGTATGTCAGTTCGAGTAGTCGAGCGAAGCGAGACGTATCGAGAACTAATGGCGTAGGTATCCGTCATCCCCGCAATATAGTCTTTGACGGCTTCTTCTCGTGTCCCCCCTGTTTTTTTCTGGAGCGCTTTTACTTTTGCAGGAGGTGACTTCATGTACGCAGTAAAAAGTTTCGTAATGATTCGCTTGCCGCGCGCAGCCTGCCGCAATACTGAGGGGCTTTTGTAGAGCCTGTCCCACAGAAACTTTCTAAGTTCTTTTGTCTGGCGCATCATAGAAACCGAAAAACCGACGAGTTCTGCTTGAGCCTTATACACATCGTTGAGTGACTGGATTTTTTGTTGTGTGAGTCGCCTTTCTGTTTCCTGATACAGATCAGTCACGAGGAGATCAACGATGGCTCCACGCAGCTCTGAACCAGATGATTTAGCCCTCACAGAAGCCATTTTCCCAAGCTTTGTTTTTTCGATATCGTTGCGCTGAAATTGCCCGGCACGGAGTCCGTCATCCGTGTCATGAGCCGTATATGCGATCTCATCCGCAAGATTCACCACTTGAGCTTCAAGTGACGGAGAGCGACCGGAAGGCGAAGCCCCATGTTTGACTAATCCTTCAAGAATTTCACCAGAAAGATTTAGCCCCGCATACGCTGTTGATCTCTCTTCCAGAAAACTCACAATCCGTAGCGACTGCTCATTATGTTCAAAGCGTTTGGAAAAAAGTTTCATACTCTCATGCATCGCTTCTTCACCTGCATGTCCAAATGGCGTATGGCCTAGGTCGTGCGCGAGAGCTATCGCCTCTGCAAGATCTTCATTCAAGCCAAGCGTACGAGCAATATCTCGGCTCAGCTGCGCTACTTCCAGTGTGTGCGTGATACGCGTTCGATAGTGATCTCCGTGGCCGGACACAAAGACCTGCGTCTTATGTTTGAGACGCCGAAATGCCTGCGTGTGAATAATCCGATCCCGATCCCGCTGAAACGGAAAACGAGTTTTATCTTCCGGTTCCGAATACACACGGCCAAGCCCTGTGCCATGCGGGACGGCATATGGTGCGAGCATTGCATTCGCTTCTGTGATGCGGACGGAGAGTGGCTTCATGAGAATATGAGTATACCGTGTGCACGCAAAATCCTGCGCGAGAATTTTTCTCATCATGCGAATGTCCGCATATATCAAGACGACCGTTGTCCGCCCTTGGCTCGTCCCTGGAATTCCAGGTGGGTGACCGCAGCCCCGCACCACGGTGTGGGGTGATTAAGCCTCCCTTAAGAGCAAATCAGAGAAAAAGCGTTTGGGCGTCCTGACGCGTCGTCGAGACAATTGTAAATTATAAGCAGAATGCGTTTTCAGGGAAGCAAAATGTGCTGATTTTTCTGGATTTTGTAGAGACGTAAGATTTTACGTCTCTACAAAAAATCCTTTACCGTAGCGTCACTGCCAAACAGTTCACAAAGCCGTTTTGAACAGCTTCTTTGTCGCCTCCCCGATACGTAAAATATGTCTTGGGGTTGCAACGCGTGCACTCATCAATCCGCTCGATTCTGCGCTGCAAAACGCCAATGCCTGCAAGCTCATCATCAAGTGCTGCTCGCAGATCAACTGTGTTTCCTCGGATGAAATCTTTGAGCTCCGGAACTTCCGTCATTGGATCAGTAAATTCGGAGCATTTCCTGCACAGTGATGGGCCAAAAGCAATGAATGTATCCGTAGGATCGATATTCCATTCGGCACGCAGAAGTTCATATGCATGAGAAAAAACTTTTGACCGTACGCCACGCCAACCTGCGTGAACCAAGCAGACAACACGAAGTTTGGGGTGAAAGATGATGGCGTTTTGGCAATCGGCAAAACGGATGGTGAGCGTGAGATTTTTTCTGTCCGTCGCGAGTCCGTCTGCTTCTATAGTACGTGAGGAAGGAGTATGAACGCGTACTGCAGTATTGCCGTGCATTTGCTTGAGGCTGACGATGTTTGTGTTTCCGGTGATCCGTGCAATATCAGCATCGGAGGAAATACTGTCTTCACGCGTCAGAAGTTTCACATCGAGGAGATCCTGGAATTGCCTGAAGAGCTGAAAAGGGTTGGCGATCATGAGTGACAATCTTGAGGAAGAACATGTGGAGCAAAACGGGTATATGTTTTTTCAATCTCTTCTTTCATGCGCTGCGTGAAAACATCGATATGAAAAGCCCGTGCGTGCAGACGAATCGCTTCATGATTCCAGGAAGTTGCCTGAAATTTTTTGACTGCTTGCATGAACGACTCGATGGTTTGCGCATCGGCTAAGATTCCCGTCGCGCCTTCGGTTACAACATCAAGAATGCCACCCTGACCTAGTGCGATGACGGGTGTGCCGCAGGCTTGCGCTTCCATTGGCACAATACCGGCATCTTCGACCTGCGGGAAAAAGAGGGCTGATGCATTGCTATACAAAGCTGGGAGGTTTTCCTCGCTGACGTATCCTAGGAATTCCACCGTTGGCCCAGCGATGGCTTTCAGGCGGGCTTCCTCACTGCCTTGACCAGCAATTTTCAGCGGAAGTTTGAGCTCATTTGCGAGGTGAATGAGTAGATCAAAACGTTTATAAGGAACGAGTCGACCGATGGCAAGAAAGTATGAACGAGTAGGGAGCGGTGAGCGGAAAGCGGAAAGCGGAAAGTTATAAAAGCAAGCATCCACTGGCGGTGGAATAACGACACTCTCACGGCCATAAATTCTTTTAATTCGCGCCTGTGTCTCGGAAGAATTTGCGATGAAGTGATCAACACGCTTCGCAGTCGTCAGATCCCACCGGCGGATACGCTTGAGCTCGGAACGTACACGCTTTTTAAGAAGCCCTCTGATCCGAAAGTCTTTCAGATATTCATCTTCCATCTCCCACGCATAACGCATCGGTGTGTGACAGTAACAGATGTGAACGCTGTTTCCCGGCGGAATAAAACCTTTTCCGACTGCATGTGATGAACTCAGAATCACATCAAAGCCCGTGAAATCCATCGCTTCTACTGTTTGTGGCATCCACGGCAAAAGCCACTGATGTCGGCCGAGCAAACGGTATGCAGTCTGCAAATGCGAGACACGGATATCCGAACGCTGGAGTGACGCAGGAAGTGACGAGACCGAAGCGATTGTCGTAAAGATAGGCGCATTCGGCCACAGCACAGACAGTGCTGCGACTACGTGTTCCGCGCCGCCGTACGTCGGGAGCCAATCTGCGGCGATGGCAAGCTTCATCAGAGTCACTATGACACAGACCGCCGAGCCCGAACAGTTCCCGAAAACGGCATCTGTCGATATGCTTGGCTCCATGCCCATAAAGGCGTCCAGAAAACTCCCCAAGCGCTTCAATCGCCGTGCGGGAACACTGACCAGATCTCTTGCGCGCACCACGTATGGTGGGCAGGAACGACGCATGCGCCGGAGAAAAGAAAAGTTTGCGAGATGGAACCGAAAAATGATGCGACTTCGGGATACTGTGCTCTCAGAATTTCGTTTATGGCTCGTGATTGGGATGGGTCTCATCACTCTCATTGTGGCGGGCATGCTTCTCTTCGCACCGTTTTTCGACGTCCGAGAGATGCGGGTACGACGACAAGATCCCCGCATTGATCCAGAAGAAATCCAACAGATACTGTCACCGTTGTTCCGGCAGCGCCTTGTTCTCGTCACCAGAAGTCAGGTGGCATCGTTATTGTTAGCGGAATATCCAGATATTGGTCGGGTGGAGATCAGTAAAGAATATCCCTCGACATTGAGTGTGAGTGTTTACCTGGAACCGGTCGCAGCAGAAGTGATCATTGCGGATAGCACGGATCCTCCAACGGGTTCCGGCAGTAACACAAGTAGTTCTGGAACATATATCTATACATATGTCACACGCAAAGGAACGTTCGTAACGTCCCCCATTCGTCTGACTGGTGGACCGTACCCCAAACTCACGGTGACGGACTGGGGCATCAGACCCCAAAATCGCACACTCCTGTTGACACCGGATTTTCTGCAGACGATCTTTCTGGCGCGGGATACACTACTCCGTGATTTCGGCCTCCAGAGTCAAAGTATCACCGTCTATCTACGAGCACAGGAGTTTCACATCAAGACAAATAAGACGACCTTGTGGCTTGATGTTCGGAGCCCTCTCAACGTACAATTCCAGAGGTTTCGAGAGTTCCTAAAAACTCTTCTGCTCGATCAGGCAAAGGAATACATCGACCTTCGGATCGCAGATAAAATCATCTACAAGTAAATGTTCTTCCCCCCTTTTGAGGAGACCCTGTACGTATGCTTTCCGTTCTCGCATCCATTCTTGTTCTCGGCCTCATTCCCTCGGAACTTTCCCCGTCTCCGTCGCCTGCGCTTCCTGGTATCGAAGTTGTTTCGATCTCCGCTCCGGACATGCTCGCTTCCCGCCTGCAGGTTCCGGCTCTTTCGGCCTCCAGCGCTCTTCTCATCGATATGAAGAGCGGACAGGAACTTTTTTCGATCGCTCCCGATGAGAGAAAGCCGATGGCAAGTCTGACAAAAATTATGACCGCGTTACTGATTCTCGAAGATCATAATCTGGGAGAAACCGTCACCGTCCCACTCGTCGCCGATGACATTAGAGGCAGTACTGTCGGTCTACAGTCCGGTCAGCGCCTTTCTGTCTTGAATCTACTGTATGCACTTCTCTTGCCATCCGCGAATGACGCAGCGTATACGCTTGCAACGTTTGACGCCCGCAGTGTGGGGTCTTTTGTGCAACGCATGAACCAACGTGCCCTATCGCTGGGTCTTAAAAATACGCATTTCGCAAATCCTGCAGGGCTGGATCATGATCAACAATTCTCGACATCACGTGACCTCGCATGGCTGACGATGGCAGCGCTCAAAAACCCTCAATTCTCGAAAATTGTCGGGACGCGCACCGCACGGATTACAACAATGGATGGTGAAGAATTCAGTCTTAAAAATACCAACGAAATGTTGCACTATAATGAGGATGTCTTCGGTGTGAAGACCGGCACGACAGATAAAGCAGGTGAATGCCTTATTGTTCTCTTTACTGAAGGGGATCATCCGTACCTTTTCATCGTACTGGGGTCGTCAGATCGGTATGCTGACGGTCTGAAAATTCTGCAGGCGGTGCATGCTGCAACGCAATAATATTCTTCCTACCTCATGCGTCCACTGACATTGTCCGTTCACTCCTGGCTGAGTATTCGCATTCGGATGCTGTGCGTCGTCATTTTTGCAATCTCACTCTTTCTGCCGCCGTACGTACCGGAATCTGCATCAGCACCGCCACTGGACATCGATGCTGCAACGCAGGGGTACTTGCTCGCCGAAGAAGGATTCCTCATGAAGACGTCCTCGCTGACGGAACAGGGAACTCGCAGTGCCTTCAGCCAAGGCATCATTCATACCGTGGAGAGCGGCGAAAGTATCACGAGTATTTCTAAAACAGCATACTTAAAACCGGAGACAATCCGCTGGGCGAATAAACTGTCAGATTCTGCATCTGTAAAACCGGGACAGAAACTTCTGCTCCTACCCGTGGACGGCGTGCTACATACCGTAAAACGCGGACAGAACCTGCAGCTGATCGCTGACCTGTATAATGTTCCGGCTCCGATCATCGCAAGCCAGAACGATATTAAAGGCGGATACTTGCTCTCCGGACAGGACCTCATTGTTCCCGGCGGCAAACCGATCGTCGAAGCGATTCCAAAGCCTGTAAAAATCGCTATTGGTAAGCCGAGCTTCACGCTTCCAACGACTCCGAATACGGTGACAAAGACACCGGACAAAAACTTTGCCATCGAGCCAACCTATGGAATTCTCCAGACGCCGTGTGATTGTTTTTACACACAGTATTTTGGATCCTCGCACTTCGGCATCGATTTGCAGCACCGAGGTGGCTCACCGAATTTCGCAGCCGAAGCCGGTACCGTCATACGCGCGGATTACGGCTGGAACGGCGGCTACGGCAACGTCATTGAGATTGACCATGGTAACGGGCTCGTGACGCTCTACGCACATAATAAAGAACTCTACGTCAAAAAAGGTGACACCGTCACACGCGGACAAGCCATTGCGTTCATGGGTAATACCGGACGTGTCCACGGCCCCACCGGTATCCATTTGCACTTCGAGGTGCATGTGAACGGCGTCAAGAAAAATCCGTTGGTGTACGTTCAGCAATGACCCGCAATCCACGTTGTTCTTTCATCGAATAGCATTTGCGCGGGGTAGATGCTGGCGTCCTCATTCTCGGTCTGCATTTTTTTGAGCAGAGCCGCTTTCTTTTCTCCCGTGATGAGACATAACCTGCGTGACGCATGTTGTAAGACCGGAAACGTCACACTGATGCGGTCATGGACGGCATGGCGATCAGTCGTTGTATGAATGATCTTGGTAGGACCGTATGCTTCTGGGCCAACCGGTGGGAAGAGAGAAGCAATGTGACCGTCCTCACCCATGCCCAGAATAACGAGATTAATCTTGGTGAGAGCGGAAATTTTTTTCTCATACTCAGTGATGCAGTCCTGAAGTGGCAACGATGTATCGGGAAATATCGTCTGAGCAGCAGTGGCAGCGTGTGTCAGCATTGTCTCTTGGATCATCTTTTGATTACTGTCCTCGTGATCGTCAGGCACATAGCGCTCATCAAGAAGAAAAAATGTCACGCGTTTCCAGTCGATACTGCGTTCCGTCGAAAGAAGTGTATAGACCGGTTTTGGAGTCGAACCGCCTGAGAGGCCAATGACTGCTGTGCGGCCATCATGCTGGGCTTGCAAGATCGTCCCCGTGATCCACTGCACTGCTGTGCGCACAAATTTCTCGCTAGTTTCAGGTGTGATGATGTCCATGAAGAGTTAAGAAAAGACTACAGCCACACATGTCCAAATTTCCCAATAAACTCATCCGCTTCTTTGGGTCCTTTAGATCCAGATTCATAGATCGGAAGCGGAGTGGTTAACTGATCCAGATACTGCTGCACGGGGTCAATCATGCGCCAGCACGCACGGATCTCTTCCGGATCCAAAAACCACTGCTGATTGCCATTGATGGCTTCCAGAAACAGTAAACTGTGTTCCACGAGACAATCACCCATGCAGACCAGTGGGTCTTCCATCACCAGTGGGCGGAACTTTGGTTCACTTCCCCCAAGTTTGGTTTGCAGGAAAAGTTTCATACCGGCTTCACCCTGCAAAATAATATCGAGCCGGTTTCTCGATCCCTCTTTTCCGAGCAGTGTCGGGGACTCCTGAAATTCAATGGCAATGCGTGTTTCTTTTTCTTTCAGTCGCTTCCCTGAATGCAGGAAAAACGGCACGCCTTCCCAACGTGAGGAACGTGACATCAGGCGCATAGCAGCAAATGTTGGCGTGCGGGAACCCGGCACAACACCGGCTTCATCTGTGTACGCGACAACTTTTTTCCCACCCGACATACCTGCTCCGTACTGCGCTTGCATCACGATCTCCGAAAGATCCGTGGCGGGAGGCAGATAGAATTTTTTGACGGCATCCAATCGTGTGGGCTTAAGATCGTTTATGTCATTCACAAGCCGCATCGTCAATAATGCTGCCATTTGGATAAGATGACTCTGGAACATATCTCTGAGTGTCCCGACTGCATCAAAGTATCCGGCTCGGCCTTCTAAGCCTGCAGATTCTGATGCGGTGATCTGGACGTTGTTAATCAGCGTATTTTTGAGTAACCGTTCGATGACCGGATTGGCGTGACGCAAGTAATACGCATTACGAACGGCTTCTTTGCCGAGATAGTGATCCAGGATATAGATCTCCTGCGGCTTAAAGCATCGGTTCAGTACTGCATTAATTTCCTCAAAGGAGGAAAGATCATTACCCATGGGCTTCTCAACGATGCAGCGAAAATCGTGCTTGTCAGTATTCACGCCACCATCACAGATATTTTTGAGTGTCGATTCAAATGCGCTCGGCGGAATGGAAAGGTAGGTGAGACGAACGATATCGTTGGTTTTTCCCTCGAGTGCTACGAGCTTGGTTGCCAGTGTCTTGAAGTCAGCGACTGAATCATACTGTCCTGCATGATAGGACAGATGCTCGAGAAGAGAGGCCAACACTTTCTCATTCACTTCCAGAACATGCTCCCGCACCGCAGCCGCTACGTGTTCTTTAAAGTCTGTATCGGTCATCTCCGTACGCGCAAAACCGACGATATTATACTGCTCTGGCAAACGTTTCTTTAGAGCAAGAAAATATAGTGCCGGAAAAATTTTAATCTTAGCGAGATGCCCGGAGGCACCGAAGAGGATGAACGAGAAGGGATTGGTAGCGCGTAACATAAGTAAGGTATGTATTGTAAGTATAGATGGTCGTATTGCGCTATGCATACGCACGATACTTTTTTCTTCTCACTGATGCCACAGCTGGTCGAATTCCTCGGGCTTCATGTGAATATCGCGAAGAATACCTCGGAGCGTTCCCGTCTTCAGATCCTCATTCCGGTGCACGGGCACGACCGTTTGCAGTGCGTCTACTTGTCGCATGACATGATGGCTGCCGACGACACGGCGCAAGACGAAGCCTTGTCGCTCAAGAAAACGAACCATTTCCTTCCCCGTGACCCGCTGCATTTTACCCATGTGTCACAAGGTCGCTGAAGTTCATCTCACGTAACTGAGTAGGCGAGTTGAGACGCGCGAGCGTAGCTTCCATGCCATTCTCCTCAATAAATGCCTGCACGCCAACCTTCAGATCAGCGATGGCTTCCTCCTCCGTTACTCCTTCCCCGTACGCTGGAATATCAGGGATATGCGCAGTAAAACCACCTTGCTCAGTGTCTGGGATCAGCTCGATGGCGACATTGGGGAGAGGAATCATAATAGCAGATACTGTACCATACTGCTCAGTTTTCTACAATGGAATCGTTGAAAATTTCGCGCCGACTCCCGATTTTGTCGTACCTACCTTACCTTCCTTACCTACCATACCTCCCGATGGATCAAATCCTCTCTCTCCTCACCTCGCTCTCTATCCCCTTCACCCGTTACGATCATCCCGCAGTCTTCACGTGCGAGGAATCCGAGCGGCTCTGCCCGCCCATGATCGGCGCACATACGAAGCAACTCCTGATGAAGGCAAAAGGAAAAGAGATCTATGTCCTCGCGATCGTGATGCACGACAAGCGCGTCGATACGAAGGCACTCGCGAAAGACTTCGGCGCACAGAGCTTTAGTTTCGTCAGCCCAGAAAAACTGAAAGAAATGCTCGGGGTCACGCCCGGATCTGTTACGCCACTCGGCTTGATCTTCGATACGGAAAAGAAGATCAACGTCGTGATCGACGAAGGCGCTTGGAATATCGGTACGTTTCTATTCCATCCACTCGTGAATACCGCAACGCTTGGCATCAAGCGCGAGGACTTTGAGAAGTTTCTGAAGCACACGGGGCATGGGCACAGGATTAGAAAAATACCAACTATGTATTGAAGCCACGAAATGTTGACTATGAACTTTAACTACTTCTCGAAGTGTCTACAGTCATCCCGCTGGGGATAGCTGGTAAATCTTGCTCCATAGCGTCACCATCGCCATGAGCAATGCCACTAAAAAGAAACGCATCCTCAGGGAATAGTGACTGAGTTCGGTCATCCGCGTCATTATACACCAAAGATGTCTGGTGTGGTTTTCCAAGTTTATAATCTTTCAAAATGTCACTCCCAATTTGCATCAACATATTTCCATGCGGATCAAGATACACATGTTCCAATTGAATGCATTTTTTTCCGACAGATACTAGACAATCGTTATCCCCGTTACCAATGACTACTATTTTCGATCCTTCTACTAGTTTCTTGTCGACAATATTACAATCGCTTTGAAGATAGACTTCTAGACGCTTCTTAGCGATTATATCAGTTAATGTACGCCAGTAATCAAGAATCAGTTTGATATCTTCGCGTGTAGAGTCTTCATAAGAAATGCCTAACCATTGTGCCAAGGAAGTTTTTATGTTTCCACTTTTTACAAAATCCTGAAGCCGTTGAAGTACCAATGTTGGTGCAGATGAACATCCATAGATTGTAGACAAATTATTTGGGAACTTGTTCACGGTACTACCAGCAACAATGAGCCACGTACGAAACCCCTCGTCTGCTATTCGTCGCAAAAAATCAAAATGAAATAAATAGGAATTTGATGTACTGCTCTCTTGGATTGTGGACCTGAATGCCACTATATCTGCATCGTGAACCAGTTTTGCTACAGCACTTAGTGGATCGGCTAAGGCCTCTGGTACCAGTCCTAGATCAAACTCTACTATTACCCCATTTGCATTTTTGCGATCTGTTTGATGAGCATAATTTCCCTTTTCTCTATTCTCTCTAATCATTTTCCTAATATCAGACTCCCATTCTGCAGTCCCTACACCCAGTGAATTTTGCCATTGTACTGAGATATTCCGCATGAGAGATTGTAAAAAAGTATCACCCGTTTGAGCAGCACTAAGCAAATGATCAATGACTGGATTTTTTATATCTATTTTTGTAGCCTGAGTTTCCTTATCTGAAAGAACTACTAACCTGCGTGTTAAAGAGTCAATAAGATTAACGTGTGTAACACTGTCTTCTCGTGCTTCATTTTGAATCCAGCTACGCACTAACGCAAAGCGTGCGAATAAGTATGCAAAAACTTCTGGTATGTTCTTTTCATTGCCTTGAATGTCACATGTTTCACGACAACTAGGCAGGTTTTCATGTAGAAATTGGGACATATTGAAACGTACCATTTCTTGTTGTTTCACCAAAAAATCGTACTCGGAAAAATCATCTACGACACAATCGAAGTCATCCCATGTATCAACATGCCCTTTTTTTAGCTTTCTCATATCAGGATTTTTTGCATGAACAGACGCAATTTTTTGGTTCTTCTTTCTCCTCATTGCAATAATCCATTGACGAACCTCTTGTGTTTCTAAGGATTCAATCTGCTGCAATGATGATCTAGGGGCTCCCCCGCTGACCTTTGAAATGCATCACTTGGGATGAGGTACTACACTCATCCGCTATGGCTCATCATCACTTCACTTCAGCTGAAAGGCTGGAAATCAGTATTCTTCTCAAGAAGCACTATTCTCATCGAGATATTGCACAAGAACTT
>CALRGQ010000015.1 GCA_943357915.1 Candidatus Peribacteria bacterium | reverse complement strand
CTGACCTTAAATCATGATTCCTTTGTACGGTTTCTGCGTCAGTCATTGCCTCCGCTTGTGCACCGTGAAAAGCCTCCACCCACACAACTCCGACTCTTTTCACCTCCGACGCTGCTGAAGCTGGTTTGAAAACTGGGGTCTATTCAGTTAATGTGAATTGACGACTTTCAAGATTTCGGCTGCAACCTCATCTTTCTCTCCACCAGTATCGAGCACAATCGTCGCTTCATCTTCTGCGCCGGCTTTTTCGTACAAGTCATACACCAGCTTCTGAAAACGCGTGTTCTCAAAGACATCCAGCTGCTTGCGTTTCATGATTCGTTCCAGACATACGTGCAATTTCGGCAATGCAATGATCATAATATCCGGCTCAAGAAACGGCGTATTCACCCGGAGTAGCCACTCAGCATCCAGACCAAGTGCCTCGCCGTAGATTAGTGTCGAAATAACATAGCGATCTGAAATCACAGTTTTCCCAGCCGCTAGTGCCGGTTTGATAACTTTTTCAATGTGCCATGCACGGTCAGCGCAGAACAGGAGCTGCAACGCGGAAGGGGATTCGATCGTTTTTGCTTTCAGTTGTTCACGAATAAATTTACCGATGGTTGAATCAGTTGGCTCAGCCGTGAGCAGTACATCTTCACCTCGTGCACGCAGTGTGTCTGCAAGAATCTTGCTATGAGTGGTCGTGCCGGAGCCGTCTGGACCTTCGAGGACGATGAATTTTCCTGGCATGAGGAGAGTATACCTGCCTTTCCTCATCAAATCTTCGAGATCAAATCATTGAGCGTATGCGTCAGCGACTTCACAGCTCCCTTGAGCGGCATCTTATTCAGCGAGTACACAACTTGCGTATTCTCAGGATCAGTCTGGAGTCCGATGACGATGAAGCCAGGGAACGGGAGACTCTGCAGGAACTCTTCACACTTTTTCTGAATGTCAGTGGTGTCCATAGTTAGGTGAGGTAAGAAAAGTTAAGACAAGGGAAGAGCGGTAAGGAAAGTAGGGAAGGCAAGAGTTTCTTACCACTCCTACCAACCCTACCTCTCCTAGATTCGCGCTTTAAAAATCCATTCCTCCCATTCCACCTCCACCTGGCATCTGCGGCATAGCAGATTCTTTCTTTGGAGCATCCACGATGCCAACTTCAATCGTGAGGAACATGGCGGCCACAGACGCTGCGTTCTGCAGCGCTGAGCGTGTGACTTTCTTCGGGTCGATGACGCCTGCGGCAACGAGGTCTTCCACTTTTTCAGTGACGACGTTGTAGCCCATTTTGCTGTCCTTGGACTGCTTCACGTGTTCGACGATCACCGAGCCCTCCAGTCCAGCGTTCTGTGCGATATTGCGGAGTGGGTAGGGGAGTGACATCTTCACGAGATCAATACCGATCTGCTCATCTTCCGTAGCGCCTTTTACTTTATCCAAACACTTGAGCGCATGGATGAGTGCTGCGCCTCCTCCGGCTACGATGCCTTCCTCAGCTGCGGCGCGGGTTGCGGAGAGTGCATCTTCTACTCTGTGCTGGAGCTCTTTCTGTTCGACTTCCGTCGCTGCACCAACTTTGATGACCGCAACGCCTCCGGAGAGTTTGGCCATACGTTCCTGAAGTTTCTCGCGGTCAAAGTCACTCTTGGTTTGGTCGATATTTGCTTTGATCTCCTCGATGCGTGCGGCGATGTCTTTCTTGTTACCAGCGCCATTCACGATGAGCGTGTTGTCTTTGGTCACGACGATCCTGCCAGCCTGGCCGAGGTCTTCTAGCTTCGTGTTTTCAAGCTTCAGACCTACTTCTTCGGAAATGACACGGCCTCCAGTGAGGATCGCGATGTCTTTGAGCATCTCCTTGCGGCGGTCACCGAAGGCAGGAGCTTTGACGGCAATAGCTGAGAACGTGCCGCGGATTTTATTCACGACGAGTGTTGCAAGCGCTTCACCATCGACACCTTCAGCAATGATGACGATTTCTTTGCGTCCTTTCTGAGCAAGTGCTTCAAGGACTGGGAGGATTTCCTGAATCGAACTGATTTTTTTGTCCGTGATCAGAATGTAAGGGTTCTGATAGATCGCTTCCATTCGGCCAGCGTCCGTGACGAAGTATGGCGAGATGTAACCGGAATCAAACTGCATGCCTTCCACGTATTCTTTCTCTAAGCCCATTGTTTGTCCGGCCTCAACAGTGACAACACCATCGGAGCCAACTTGATCCATGACCTCGGAGATGATCTTGCCGACTTCTTTATCCTGAGCCGAGATCGTCGCGACGGCGGCAAATTCTTCTTTCGTGGAAATATCTTTCTTCTGTTTCTCAAGATCGGCAACAACAGCTTCGACAGCTTTCATAATACCGTTTTTCATACTGATAGCATTTGCGCCTGCGGTCAGGAATTTCAGGCCTTCTGAGATCATGCCTTCAGCCAGAACCGTCGCAGTCGTCGTTCCGTCACCGGCTGCGTCATTGGTCTTTGTCGCGGCTTCTTTCACGAGCTGTGCACCCATATTTTCCCATGGATCATCAAGTTCGATTTCTTTCGCAACCGTCACACCGTCTTTGGTGACTGTCGGTGCTCCGTAGGATTTAGCGATCAGCGCATTGCGGCCGTTTGGGCCCATCGTGACGCGGACTGCGTCAGCGAGTTTACGGATACCGCGGACAATTTTCTGGCGTGATTCGTCTCCGAAGGTGAGAAGTTTTGGGGACATGGGATGAGAAGGGGGAAGTGATGATGAGAGCGGGATGATTCCCGCGGATAATCGGAAAGTGAAAAATTAAAAAAGAAAAATGAAAAAAACTTTAGAAAATTATCGAACGATACCCAGAACCGAATTCAGATGCAGAACTTTGAGCTCGATGTCTTTGCCTGCCTTGTTCTTTACCTTGAGATCATCTCCGGCATAACGGCCGAAGAGGACGATATCACCGACTTTCAAGTATTTGCTTGGATCTGGAGATACAGTTCCGTTGTCATTGATGATTCCGCCTTTGCCAAGTGCGACGATGACGCCTTCCTGTGGCTTTTCTTTGCTCGAAGTTTCCGGAATGACGATGCCAGAAGCTGAAACCTGCTCTTTTTCCAGTGGCTGGATCAGAACGCGGTCATTGAGAGGTTCGATTTTTACGGCGAGATCTTCGATCTTGTGGGTTGAGTCCTTGTGAGACATACAAAAGGTGAAAGAAAGAAATGAAAGATGATAGATATTTCAAAGACACTTTAGCACTCGTAAATGTAGAGTGCCAATCTGGAATCGTCAAGACTGTTCGTGACTTTTTTCATTTTCCAACCCGCAATGTTTATCCTATTCAAGATTTCCACAGACGTCCTTTACCATATCTTCGGGGAATCCATAGTCACCTATTGTCACTGAGCAATTAATAGGCACTCCCTGATACTCATAAAATATTGCGCCCCAACTTCCATTTTTTGAATCCCGTTCAGTTGCAACGAAGACAGTCATTTTCTTGCTCCAAGGTTCATAAAAGGTTCCTCTTAGAAACGCATCCGATATTTTATCAATATGAACCTGTAAATCTACTTTGGAATTCAAGCGACCCTGCAGCTCACGCTCAATTTCACCTTCAAAAATTCCATTCACTCCGATACTTGAGGATTGTGATTCAGCACTTAAGGATGAAGAGGAATTAGACATCTCATTTGAAATTGTACTTTTAGTAGCTGGTTGACCACTACAGGCCGCTATTAGCACAAGACAGACTAATCCTATTATCCTTGAGGTACATGCATGTTTCATAATCTGAGTATAACAGAACTCATAAACCGAAAACCTGACATGGTGCCCAGAAGAGGACTCGAACCTCCACATCCGTGAGGATACTAGCTCCTGAAGCTAGCGCGTCTGCCATTCCGCCATCTGGGCAACTAGGTTATACATATGATGTAAAAATGAACGGTCTTTTTCATTGTAGCGCGTCTGCCATGGAGTTTACCCCGAGCTTTTCGAGGGGCCATCTGGGCTGATTTCATGAGAAAGAGCGGCGTTATCTTACCGTGAATGAGAGTATGAGCAAGGACGGACTGCTACTTCTCGGCTGGCACAAACCTCATCGAGAGCGAATTTACACAATGACGAGTATTCTTGGGCGTGAGGTATTCACCAGTGAAGACGTGCCCCAGATGACCGTCACAGTTCATACAACGAATTTCGGTACGGCGTCCGTCAGCATCGGGGATCTTTTTCACCGCGCCTGAGATTTCCTGATCAAAACTTGGCCAACCGCAGCCGGAGTGAAACTTAGCGTCTGATGTGTACAGCTTGGCGTTGCAGCGGCGACAGAGATACGTGCCAGAGCGAGACTCGTTATCATATTCGCCGGAAAACGGGGGCTCGGTTCCTGCATCTTCGATGATGTTCTTCTCCTGTGGTGTCAGTGTGTTCCAAGTGCTCATCAGAAGAGAGGTAAGGTGGGTAGGGTGGGTAAGGTAGGTAAGGTAAGAAAAAATTTTTAATTATCGGAAGGCGAGCATCATTGATTTCTTGTGACGAAGAACTTTCATGCCGTTTTTTTCAAGATGTTCTTGGAGCGCATCTGCATTGTGCTTTGGGTCTGACGAGAAGTGATGATATTCCATTCCGATCATGCGAAGGCGTGAAAAGTATTCAGCAGGAAGCGTGTACAGTGCTTCGTACTCAGCGCCCTCACAGTCGATTTTCAGATAATCACAGATTGTGATCTCATGACGATCAAAAAGATCTTTCAGCGAAATCGTCTCGATCGTGACCGGAACGCCTCCTTCTTGTGTCCGATAGACCGAGTTTCCTCCACGATCATTCGGGAAGGTATAGAGGGTTATGCTCTGTCCGTCACCGAGGCCCATGTTGTGTGGCGTGATTCGGCTGAGCAGTTTGTTGGCTGAGATGTTCGCAGTGAGCATGACGAAGTTTCCTGGTTCCGGTTCCAGTGTGACGATCTTCGCATCCGGAGATTTGGCAGCGGCAAATAAGGTAAATGTGCCGATATGTCCGCCGACATCGATAATGTTCTTGGCACTTTTCCAATCGAACGGAACACCAAAGGCGTTTGGATCGTAACTGCGGTCAAACCATACTTCGTTCAGCGCTGATCCGTCGATGCGATAGGGGCGCGTCGTGATCTTCATGCCATTCCACAACTGGTAACACACGTTTCCCTTCATCCATCCAAGGCGGTTCAGGAAATATACTGGCCAGTTCATGACCGTGAGAATCAGCCGAACGATGAGTGAGAGATATGTGAGTAGCAAAAAATGATAGGGAATTCCGGTCAATTCTACTCGCTTTGTGCAGTATCGGGTACCATCAAACTATGCGACCGACGCGACTGAATCCCGAACGGCTCGTCCTTGCCTTTCTGGCAGTCATCATTCTGTGGAAAGGCGGAAAGGCATTAGATGCCGTGTGGCTTTTGGCATTGGTATCCGGTGCAGTGATTCTGTGGACCGGCAGACCAAAGCATCGGTCTGTTTCGCCATATGTTCTTCTCGCTCTCGCTGGACTTCTGCTGTGGACCGTTCTCAGTTTTATCTTCTCGACAACACAAAATTACGGATTTGATGAAGTGTTACAAGTCGCATCGCTGACGTTATTGACCGTGTGGGCCGCCGCCAGAAAACAGGAAGATATCGGTTTTGCGGAACGATTCGCACGCACGGTGTCTTTCTCGGGACTTCTTGCCTGTGGCATCGGGGTGATGATCTATGTTGTGCAACCGGTGAGCCGGTTTGTCGGAACGTTTTTCGATTTTCGGTTTCATACCGACTACTGGCCCAATGCGTGGGCTCAGTTTTTGCTTCTCATTTGGCCGCTGTTCCTCTGGGTTATTTTCACGCGTGATGAAAGAAAACTCCCGGCATATATGCGTCATGATTGGGTGAAAGGACTCGTGCTCGGATTCGTGTTGGCGTGTCTGATGCTGAGCTATTCGCGCGGCGGATTCATCGCTTTTGCCGGCCAGTTCGTTTTGCTCGGCATTCTTTCTGTGATATTCCAGTATCGGGTTATCCACTGGAAACGCGTTCCGGTTGCTCTTCTTTCGGCTGTCCTGACAGCAGTGATTCTTTTTGCCGGTCTGAATAGTGTGCGTCAAAAATTTCATGATGTGCAGTCGGTACTCAGTAAAGTCACCTTCTCGTCAGACGAGGGACTATCGTCAGTATCTGAGCGAAAAGATTTTTGGCGCCAAGCGATGGAACTGACATCCGAAAAACCACTGTTTGGTTGGGGGCCGTATTCATTTCGGTTTGTTCAGCCACATATCCAGACGGGCGTGCTCGAAACGTCCGATCATCCGCATAATGTTTTTCTCAAGTATGCCTCCGAGCGTGGCATTCCGGCTGCGATCCTTCTTTTCATTGTCATTGCATGTGCGCTTGTGTCTGGTCTTCGTACTGCAATGCGCTGCAGTAGCGTAGTACCTATGGAACTATTTCTGATGATAGCCATCGCTGGTGTCACTGCTCACAATCTTATCGATTACAATTTGCAGTTCGTCGGTATCGCACTACCGTTTTGGCTGTGTCTTGGACTGCTGGTTTCTAGGCCATCAGCCAAAAAATCTGTCGCGATAGGTCATAAAGTTTTCATTAGTCTTGCAATCGCATTGCTTGTCGTTACTGTGTTTGAGGGTACGCATCTTGCGATGTCTTCCCGCGCACGCCGAGCCGAGACAAGAGGGGATTTGCAAAGTGCGCTTACCTGGTATGCCCGAACAGATGCATCACTGTTTCCCCGTGATGGCTGGCTTGCCCGCGGAGCGATGCTTCTGGCGCTGAATCAGTTGCCACAAGCAGAAGAAGCCGTTGATAGGTCACTTGGGTATAACGAACAGGATGGCCGGGCGTGGCGACTGCTTGGTGATATTTACCTACGTTGGAACAAGCGACATGACGCGCTTCGGGCATATGAAAAGGCTTATGCGTTTGCTCGGTATGATGACATCGGCATTACTCGTGGGCTCATCTACCTGCTCAAAGATCAGGATGCTGAGGAATTACGTCTGCGTCGTCATGAGTTTGATATGCTTCTTAATGAGTTTGGTCTCGCGATCGAGCAAAACACCCACTTCATCACGCTTGGAAGAAACGTGGAAGAGTTAGTGGCACTGTGTGACATTCTTGCAGAAACATTTCCAGAAGACGCGCAAGCGTACCGGCAACTTGCGCGCAGAGTGCAGGTACATGCCAATGAAGAACGGGCGAAGACTGCTGCACGACCGAGGGGGCTTTTGTGGTGAAAATTCTCGCTGCGATGCTGATTCTTGTTTTATGATACAGTCACAGTATGAAAAAACTTCTTCTCGCCCCGGTACTCTTTTGTTTTCTTCTTGCAGCTTGTGGCAGCACACCTGCACCTGAGGACAAAGTTCTGGAAGTCAAAACCTATAACCAGATTATGAAGTCAGGAAAAGACGTGCCAGATCCGGTGCACGGTAAAGAAGTGAAATTTTACTATGGGGCAGTCGCAGGGACTGAAGGGACGAATGCTAATGGCATCGCCTATATTCACATGTATGAAGATGGAACATCAGTTGTTACCGTGAATCTCAATATCGCACTTCCAGAAAGCGGGAACTACTTTGCATATCTTCAGGATAGTTCCGGAGACAAAGCAGTGACTATTGGCGCACTCAAAAGCATCGTTGGAGATGTGCGTCACACGGTGAAGGGCGAGACAAAAGAAGACGTCACAAAGACTCTCATGGTGCAGGTGCGACATGAGACGAGAGAAAAAAAGACGTTGGTTGCCGAAGGCATGCTGAAGGAGCCGGTACCGGCCAAATAATCTTTATCCGATGAGCGCTCCTGTGGGTAGTGTCGTCACCATCGCAACCGTCACAATGACGATCAGCAGCAGGTGCACAACGACGAGAGATTTTACGTTCCTGTTTCCTAGGGGGTATGTACGATTCATACGGTAGGGGGATGGAAATAGGGTGCGCGATTCTAGGGTGGGTGCATGTAAAGTCCAGTAAACATGTATACAAGAATTGTTCATAATAACGTCGATAATCTGTAACAGATACGCGAAACAGCCGTTTATAAATTAACGAGATTTTTTGAAAATCAGCCGTATCAGTGAGACGGATAGATACTTGTTTGATCTACTGGTACACGTCTTTCCTGTGTCCCACTTTCACGATCGTTACGGTGATGATTCCATGATCTACAGCGTAAATCACACGATACGGCCACACTCGTAGAGAACGAAGTCCTTTGTATTTATCATGCAATTGCTTTCCAGCTAAAGGATTCACACGAAGTACATCAAATGCAGCTAGTAAACGTTGTTGATCTTTCTTGGGGAGACTTTGCATTTCTTTCTTGGCCTTATTTTTTATTTCAACTGTATACATGCTTAAAGCTTGAGTTGCTTCTTCAGTTGTTCAAGGCTGATCGTATCCTTGCGATGCTTACCTGATTTCATCTCCTTCACGACTTTTACAAGCTCTTTATCTAACTCGGGATCAGACATGATCTCTAGGGTTTCCTGCCAACCCTCATATTCCTCAAAAGACATGACAACTACTTTGGGGATTCCTTCATGGGTAATAGTGATGGCAAAGCCACGGTGCTCTGCTTGGTCAATAACATCATAGAAGTTTTTCCTCGCCGCTGTAGCAGTCATGAATTTGTTCATACGTACATTGTAGCGTACGCTTACTGGTTTGCGCAATAGCTCGAACCCAGATGGCTTGCCATGAGCACCGCAGTGCAAATGGTCGGAGTGACCCGCCTACGCCTGCGGGCTTCGGAAGGGCAAGAAGGACTCTTAGAAACCAGCACAAGCTCAAGCTGAGATGGCTTTGCCACGTGATCGCGTAGCGATTTTACGTGGTCGGAGCGAAAGGACTCGGTCGCTTCGCTTTCGGCATAGTCCCGAACCACGCGCTCTACCAACTGAGCTACGCCCCGATAAAAGAACTCGGCAAGTGTACGTCAGCGAATACAAAGATCAATATCGAAGCTGAGGCGTGCGATTTTCAAGCTGCATCGCATATTTAGAAAATCTATCATATTGTGTTATAGTCTTAAACTATGGCAGAAAGAAGAATTCACATTTTTGATATTGAAAAAGAGCCTCGTTTTGGGGCAACTAATGAACATTGTAGAAACTTTTTTCCAGATGCTCATATCGTCAGTCATGGTTGGTACCCAAATGGTATTACTGATAGAAGTGAAGATCCTAAGTCATCTGAAACAGCATTTAACATAGTACAAGCTGAGACTAATCAATATCCCGATGATCAGCGATTAGTCATCACGAACATTACTGGCATTCACAATGGCTTCTTGCGAAAAATGCGTGATTTACAGATACCTTCACTGACCTGCGTTGTGACGACATGTTGGGCAGAGGATACTGTTGAAGAAGCTATATTGAGGGATCCTAGGTTTCGTGATTTTCATAATTTAGACATATCGATTGTTCATTCAAGGAACTACCGATGGATTCATACTAAAGTTATAAATTTTTATGAGACGCGATTGCGCGCGGCATTTGAAGCACTACCCTCAGACAACCCATTTCATCTCAAAAAGTAGTTTCAGATTTTCTCGTTTGCTCTATGATGATTCCCCAGTCATCCTTTAGAATTTCATGAACGAATCAAAAAAAATCTCCATCCTCCCGATCTTCCTCACCGTCCTCATCGACATGATCGGCGTGGGAATTATCATTCCTGTTTTCGCCGTTATTCTCCTCACGCCTGATACAGGTCTTTTGCCTGCAGGTACTCCAGAATCTATCAGAACCATCGTCATTGGCTTCCTCGTCGCTGCGTATCCACTTGCGCAGTTTTTTGGTGCCCCTATCCTTGGCGCACTGTCGGATCGTTACGGCCGTAAACGCATTCTTGTTTTGTCACTTATCGGAACGGTTTTCGGATACATCCTCTTTGGGTTCGGCATTCAGCAAAATCTTCTTGTCGTACTCTTCCTCGGAAGAATCCTCGATGGTTTCACAGGTGGCAACATTTCTATCGCAATGTCTGCCATTGCTGATATCAGCGATCCTAAAGAAAAGGCAAAAAACTTTGGTCTTGTTGGTATGGCTTTCGGTTTCGGCTTTATTCTTGGGCCGGCTATCGGTGGAAAACTCTCTGACCCATCGCTTGTCTCATGGTTCAATTTTGCCACTCCTTTTTGGTTCGCAGCACTCCTGACTATCGCAAACATCTTCTTCATTCTCTGGAAGTTCCAAGAAACATTCTCCATCCCACAGCACAGCAGAATTAGTCTCCTCACTGGCTTTCATAACATCCGTAAAGCCTTTTCGCTTAAGACTCTCCGTACGATGCTTTTCGTTGTCTTTCTTCTGACACTCGGGTTCAACTTCTTCACGCAGTTCTTCCAAGTTTTCCTCATCCAGAAATTTTCCTACACGCAATCCGATATTGGAAATATTTTTGCGTACGTCGGAGTGTGCATCGCACTTGTCCAAGGTGTCCTCACGCGACCACTCAGCAAACGCTTCGCTCCTACGTCCATCATGACGGTCTGCGCGCTCGGACTATCTTTCACGCTTCCGATGCTTCTCTTGCCACCAGAGTCGTGGATGCTGTATCTCATCGTGCCGTTCGTTGCTGTCTTCAATGGCCTGACGTACCCCAATGCAAATGCGATTATTAGTAACTTAGCAGATGCCAAGTCGCAGGGAGAAGTACTCGGTATTAATCAATCGATGCAAGCTCTCGCAATGGCTTTTCCTCCTATTATTGCAGGCTTTATTGTGACGATTGATCGCAATCTTCCCATCCTCACTGCTGGAGTACTTACTTTCCTTGGATGGGCTGTGTTTGAGTTTGCTTTTCGTCGACCACATTTCCCTAAAAAAATATGATGCAAGGGGCATGTGTAGTGTAGTCTTTCGATATCGATCTTTGGATGGGCTAACGTACACTTACGGAGCTCTTTCTATCGGGGCGTAGCTCAGTTGGTAGAGCGCGTGGTTCGGGACCACGAGGCCGAAGGTTCGAGTCCTTTCGCTCCGACCAAATAGTAAATATTACCCGAGTACACAACTGTTAACTTATTATTAACGTGTTTTGGAACCTTTACCGTGCAGCTGTGAATGCTGCAGTTTGATGATCTGTCTCAACTGTTCTGCTGTAAAAGGCCTCCCGTTGATCACAACTAACCAACGCTTCATGGGTGCCTCCATTTCGCTTAAGCCATTAGGGGCGAAGTGTATGAGGCGTGAGCCAGGAATCTGGCGCAAGTACGTATCGATGCCCACATCCTCTGGTGTCACGAAGACCGGATTTTTTTTGTTGCTCCAATGTTGACTGCCGAGCGTAAAGAAAATGGTAGTCCCTGGGGAAGCTTTCGCCTTGATATTCTTCACGTACTCCGGATGTCGAGTACGGAAATTTTTTAAAGTTACATCTGTCTGTTCCGCCATAAACTGTTCGTAGACTTCATCTGCCGAGAGTCGAGGATCCTGGAGGAGCGTCATCAGAGAGGCGCCGCCAGATTCAATCGGGGATGGATCAAGGCTTTCTGCACCGTCTATGGAATCGCGTTTACCTTCAGAGACCAATTTCGCTGCGAATCGCATATCTCCTCGGTACGCTTCCGTCGTCAGCACTGCAGTACGGGGATCCGTGAGACCTGACCGCAACAGGTTGAGCGCTTCAGGACTCTCTTCATTATTAGTGAACGCCTCGTTAAATGCCATTGCTTGGAAAAGCCCCAGCCGTGGAATCTCTGTCCACTGTTCGAGCTTCCCTGACGCCCCTTCGATACTGAGAATTCTCGTTCCCTCCGGAACTTGCTCCCATGCACTCTCGATTGCTGCCTTCAGCGCACTCTGATGCCCGACATACTGTGGAAAGAGTGTAGCATCGGATGCGATGACCGAGAGCAAATCAGCCGTACCATGAACCATCTGTATGCATACCACAACGTTTGTTGGATTCTCATCGCCATCTTCGCCGAGAATTTTACCATGCGCTGAGAGGGCTGCTCTGAGCCTTGGGAGACTCTCTTGCATCTGATTCACCCGTGCCTGTTCTCCATCATTTTTATCATTCTGGTCTCCTCCTCCTTCTTGCAATACGCTCTGTGCATTCTGGGATGTTTGCAACATATAACCAACTATGCCACTCGTGACTGCTATGCCCGCTGCTAAGACGAGTGCACGTGGGTGTCGTGTGATCTTTGAAAGAACTCCTTTTTGCGAAGGTGGTTGGATATCAGGGCCACGGGGAGAAGAAGGGTTTTTAGACATATAGCATTAATGTTGATCAGATTCCTGCTCAGATCGAATGCCTTGAATCATGATCCAGATGCTCCTGATTTTCTGATTCAATGAGTCCAACGAGTCGGGAAAATCCTTATACAAAGTTTCCGCATTGGCAATATTTCGTAGTCCCATTTCTAGCAGATGATCAATATCGCCGAGTTCTCTGAAGAGTATCGCACCCTGGTCGGTGGATCCTTGGCGTGCGAGACTGCGCGCTCGACGCAGTTTCTGTTCCACAGTTAGTGGTTTTTTCAGGATACTTTCACGTGAGTCCTCCACCTCCAGTACTTGAAGAGCCCACGCGTCATTGAGCAATCTCGCTAGTTTTTCGGCACTTTCCCTCAGTTTATTTTTTTCGTAACCAAACCCAGCGTTGCCACTTGTGATGCGCTGCACGCGTTTATGTAGAACTTCTTGTAATTCAGTGCGATCTTCAAGGGTACACAGTCCGAGGAGATCCGGTGTCATGGTGTAATAGCTATTTTCTTCCTTCAGCATCGCCACCACGAATGGATGAAGATTCTGACCGAGCTGTGTCTTCGCATCACCCTCCAAAGCTTCGAATGCTTCGAACGCATAGTACGGGCATCTGCTCAATGTATAATCAGGATCGGTATCGATATCGCGTTCCGCAAGTTTGAGGAGCATCGCCTCATCCTTTGTCGCGATGAAGCATCGCACTGCCAAATGAAGATACCCTTTTTTCTGAGCACAAATCATGCCGAATTCATGGAGAAGGGTGAGATCGCCAAACTGCTGTAGCAGAGTATTCATGTGAATCAACTGCCTTTCCGTTACATTCAGAAACAATGCTCTGGCAATCTCTCGTACCCTGTCGCGTTCGCCGAGCATCATGTTGTACTCGAGTGCATCAAGGGTCGTCTCGTTTGGCATTGGTTGACCCATCAAACTCTCCATATATTTCTGATAATTTTCTAATCGCTCTGCACGAGTGCCCATGATTTTGAGTTCTTCTCTAGCTGTCAACTGCAAGTCAGGGGAAGCGTTGATAACTTCCATTAATGCCGAGAGCCGCTCCGGAGGAAGAGTGTCGTAGATTTCGAGCAAAGCTATTGCCACTCCACCGTCTCCTTTCTGCACTTGCTGGAATAGAATTTCAAATACTTCGTTCGAATGAGGATTGCGTCTAATCGCCGTCTCAAGGCCTGCCTCAGCGACGCGCTTGTACATTTTCATAGTCAAATCGTGAGGAGGGATTTGTATATCAAAGAGCCTATCCGCCAATTTCCAGTTTCTCTTCTCGACCCAACGTTGCAGAGCTGCAGGAGCCATCTCAAGAGGACCATGTTTAATCTCATCTTCTTTAGAATCCATCGCTTCCTGAAGAATGGGAACTACCCGAGGATCTTCCAAGCCAATCTGTGCGGCCGCTATTGCTGCAAATAGACGAATTTCATCATGGGATGAATCCAGAAATCGTCTAATGATTTCCCTTTTTTCCTGCGGCAGGTTCTCTCGAGGATCTGGTTCTTCTTCGCGATCCCAATCTATACGCAGGCCCATAGTCCACAGGATGCTTGCAGCTACCGATCGTTCATCTTCGATTTCAAGGTTTGCACGTTCGAGAAATGCAAGTTTCGCCTCATAGCCAGGAGGAATTTGCTCTTCGACTCTCTTCGTATCCACAAATTCCGTGCTCTCTGCTATTTCATTGAGAGAAAGCTTGTTATTTCTGCGGTGCACAAATTCATATGTTCCAACTGTGAGAACAAGAGCAATAGCAAATCTTATGACAAGTTTCACCCGACCGGAAGGATTTGTCCTTGAGAGGCATTTTTTTTCTGTACTATTTTTGTGATTTTCAGCAGTTTCAGACATAATAGTAAAATATACTTTATCAGTAAAATGTCAATAGTAAAAATTGGGATATGAGCACACACACCAAAGCGCTTGGACAGTATAGTCATGTATGATCAGATCATGCTCACAGAAAATTCTCCAGCACCGGCATGGCAAAGCCAAGATCAGAATGGCAAAGCTATCTCATCTGCGGATTACGCAGGCAAGTGGCTACTTCTGTATTTCTATCCAAAAGATGATACTCCCGGATGCACACTGGAGGCGTGTGGTTTTCGTGATAGTTATGCGTCACTGAAGGATCGCATTGCGATTGTTGGTGTGAGTGCGGATAGCACCGACAGTCACCAAGCATTCATTCAAAAGTTCCAGCTGCCATTTGCGCTGATCGCCGATACTGAGCATTCACTTATTCAAACATTCGGTGCTGACGGCGTGACATTTCCGAAGCGCACCACATTTCTCATTGATTCAGACAATATCATTCGGAAAATCTATCATGGTTTTGATGCTAAAGATCACGCAGCCGTCATCAGTAAAGATCTTGATATCTGATGTATGCTGAGCGTATGCGTTCTCTGATTTTTTCTGTCGCCGTTCCAGCACTCTTGATTCTTTCAGGATGCGGTTTGCAGTCAGAATATTCTGCAACTGATACCGAAAGGACGATCGCGGATTCTGTGCCGGAACTTTCGGCTCATGCACTCGGTTCTGCTGACTACATGCTGATTGATCCTACCCTTCGTCAGGCACTCACCAAGGCTGGTCAGAATTTTTCGGTTCCGGTACGAGACGGCACTTACAGTTTTCCCCCCTCTGTTCTTGTCGGCCATTACGGGACTATTTCGGTCGATACTATGAACATTGCCTATGGTGATCTCACAGGTGATGGCATTCCGGATGCAGTTATCAGAGTGAAAGCCGGAGCGGGCGAATTTTCGACTACAGAGCTTGCTGCTTTTACGTCTTCAGGCGGTACTGCCATGCAGATTGCATCATTCCCTTTGGGTCATGCGTCCGTGAATAGTGTTGTCATCAATGCAGGGAATATCCACGTTAGCTTCACACATACCGTTTCGGGGGATCCAGGACCACGGAATACAGAGCTCGTACTAAAAATGCCAAAGAAATAACAGCGAAGAACTGGCAGATGTGCTATCATGCTGCCCTCATTCTTTTCTCACCCCACATGAAGAAGTTTTCCCCTTGGTTCATCGTTCTAGGCTTTCTTGTTGTCATCGGCCTTTGGCTTATGAGTAGCTACAACGGACTAGTCACCTCTAAAGGCAACGTGGACCGGCAGTGGGCGCAGGTAGAGACGCAGTACCAACGCAGAGTCGATCTTGTGCCAAATCTTGTCAGTACCGTGAAGGGCGCTGCAAATTTTGAGCAAGAAACATTTACGGAAGTCACGCAGGCCAGAAGTGCTTGGGCACAAGCGAAGACGATTGGCGACCGTGGAGGTGAAATTCAGGCAGCCGCCGGTTTTGATTCCGCCTTATCACGCTTACTCGTCACCGTGGAGGCGTATCCGCAGCTCCAGGCTACGCAGGCATTTCGGGATCTTATGACCCAACTGGAAGGCACGGAAAACAGGATTGCGGTTGCGCGAAAGGACTACAACGATGCCGTGTTCGGATACAACGTTCGTGTTCAGCGTTTTCCTGGCAAGCTCGCTGCTATGATTTTTGGTTACGCACCGGAGAAATCCTTTGAGGCTGCACCGGGCAGTGACACAGCACCGGTCGTCAACTTCGAGCAATAAATCCGTTTTTCTCCGCATGACGCATTTCTTCTCTTGCAGAATCGGCGTGCTTTCAATCTCGGTTTTCGTCGTATTGCTGGCTGCGCCAAGTTTCGTGAGTGCAGCATTTGTTATTCCTCCTAATGACGGATTTTTTACTGACACTGCCGGTATTATCAGTGTGGACCTGGAACGTGCGATCGAACAGAAACTGCAAGCCTACAAAGATACAACCAGTAATGAGATTGCAGTGGTGATCCTGAAGTCTCTCGAGAGTTATCCGATAGAAGATGCCGCACTCGAGATCGGCCGGGCGTGGGGAGTGGGTTCCGTAAAAAATAACGGCCTTTTGATGCTCATTGCGTATGAAGATCGTGAAATTCGTATAGAAGTGGGCTACGGACTGGAAGGTGCGGTGCCTGATCTTGTAGCGAAAGGTATTATTGATACGGATATCACGCCACACTTTCGCGATGGCGATTATGCAGGAGGCATCGATGCTGCGATTGATGCTCTGCAAAAGCACATCGGCAACGAATACACCGCAGAAAGATATGCTCAGCCAACGGAAAGTCCTTTTGGAGCTTTTGGATTTTTCTTCATACTGATAGCTATTCAGTGGTTCATCGCGATTCTCAGTCGCACCAAATCATGGTGGCTTGGCGGTGTCGTTGGTGCAGGGGGAGGCGCGGTACTCGCATTTCTGTTTGGCTGGTGGCTCGCGATTCCGCTTTTGGTGCCACTCGGGTTACTTCTTGATTTCATCGTTTCAAAGAATTTCCATTCTCGAGGTAAAACCAGTTGGTGGGCCGGCGGCGGTTGGGGCCCAGGTGGTGGAGGTGGTTTTGGTGGCAGTAGCGGTGGGGGATTCGGTGGTTTTGGCGGAGGAAGCTTTGGTGGCGGCGGAGCGAGTGGAAGGTGGTAGTCTTAATGCCCTGTGCAACTGTTTGGTTAATCCCTCAACCTGTTTTCATCATGTTTGGAAACTATGTTGGTACACTGATCTCATGAAAATCTTTTCAACTATCTGTGCCGGAATTCTCATCTTTTCTGTATCAGCTCCAGTTCTTGCCGCTGAGGCCGGAGTGCAAATAGCAGGTGAGACAGTGAGTTCTGAGAAAGGCAAAGGCGAACTTCAGGTCAGTATCGAATCCGCGCCACTCCTTGGATCCACACCGCGGGGTGCTACCAGAGTCGAGATGGCGTACCTCAATATTTCTGCCTCATGCGATGCAGATATTACCGTTGAAGGCATAGAAGTGACGCACATCGGCCTTGGTAGCACGACCGATATTTCTGCTGTGTATCTCTTTGACCAGTTTCGCAGAGTCTCGCGTGCGAGAACATTTGATTCTCGCTCCCGTAAGGCCAGTCTGCGCGTGACATCGTTTACTGTTCGCAAATGTGAGGCAGTTCGTGTCAGAGCGCTTGTTGATATCTCTGCCAATGCGAACGTCGCATCCGAACATGGCATTACCATTGACTCTGCGTCTGCCATTACATCGTCCGCCAAGACGACGACACTTCTACAGTCCGATGCAACACAGCGTGTCATTGCATCTCCTAATCAAGCTGGTTCTGTCACTGTGAATTTTTTGCCGATTAAAGGACCGCTTCGTTATGGGCGTACCGAAACTGTGGCTCGGTTGCAGCTCACATCAGACAGTACGTATGACCATCTTTTGAGGAGCATCACGTTCACCAATCTCGGTGACGCCAGAGACATGAATCTGATTAATTTCACACTGCAGAACCGTAAAGGCGAGATTTTGAGTCCGGTGGCGCAGCGTATGAGGGCGTACACTGTGACGCTTGATTTTGATCCAACATATATTCTTGAACGTGGTCGAACTGTCGTATTCTTACTGAAAGCGCAGATCAATGCTTCACAGTCCAAGCAAGTGAATTTTACGATCCAGGAGCCTTCTGATCTGGATGCTATGTTGTACCGGCCTTCACGTTAGCTTTGGTTCCGTCCGATAAGAATGGCCTGTACACTAGTGCCCCGATGCACTCACTTCGTTCAGTTTCAGCGGTACTTGTTCTAGCTTTTCTCCTTGCCGCTTGCGGCCAAAAAGCCAATCTTCCACCGGAAGAAGTTATCCGTCGTGCCATTATCAAGAGCAATACCGTGCAATCTTTTGCAGTCTCACTATCGGCTCAGATGCAGACGGATGAAACACAGGCACTGTCTGGCAGTGTCATTCTGCAGGCTATTGTGCGGTCGGGTGGTCAGGTGTGGTCAGCTGATACGTCGTTTGAGATCGAATCCACCATGCCGCGTGGTCATGAGCGCGCATCAGGCAGACTCATCGCAATATCCCCAGGAACGGGACAAACATATCTTAGATTGGAATCTGCTGAAGGTGCCTTAGGAGAACTACTGAAGAAATCTTTCTCCGGAAGCAATAACGGTTGGATGGTGTACGGACAGAACTCGGATAAGAAATTATTACCACGGGATACGCCAGACCCTCAGCAGCTTTCATCGTATGCGGATGTTATTGTTGTCACGGAAAATTTGGGAACGAAAAAAGATGAAACTGGACGAGTGCTCTACCACTATCGTGTCGCACTCAAGCCAGAACTGTTGTCTTCTCTGCATCAGGAAGAAGTATCCGATACGGAGCACCAAGTCAGAGCTGAAGGCGAAATGTGGATCGATAGTGACAATTTTTCACTTCTTCGAGCCAAATGGGATCTTGGCGGTGTTCCGACATCTTTGGGCAATATGACGCTTCGTATCGATGCACTTTTTTCGCAATATGATTCGGCATCCGGCATTCAGACGCCGGTTGGGTCCGCGGCGCTGCTTCCACTCGAGAGTATCTTTGCCATCTTTTCGCAGTAGTCGCTAGTTTCGCTTTTCGTGACTTCAATGGATACTGAACAAAGACACATGCCAGAAACTCCGCCACCATTTCCAGTCGATGGCATCACGCTATCGTCACCGACTCCGGAACCTGCTTCCAAAATTGCTGCTCCGGTTCAGCCTTCTGTTGTACCTACCGTTCCACAAAAGAAAAACGCACGTCATCTTTCTTTTATAGTCCTCATCGTGGGTGGGTTGATCTATTCGGTTCCTGCACTCGTGCTTCTTGTGATGTTCCCACGTCCAGATGGCAGTCTGGCTGACGTGAAAAATATCGGCACGTTAGTGTATGCACTTGGGGCTCTGTTCTTGTTGCTACTTGGGGTGGTTGGTTTTTTGCGTATTTCCGCGATCAAAGATCATCCGCGCATGAGGTTTTTTGCGCTTGTGCGGTTGGGCAGTGTCGTTATTCCTCTTTTTCTCTTGAGCATCATTACTGCTTCTCTTATCAATGTTGCTCCTAAACTGCGTCTGGAAGTGATCTCTCCCAAAACAGCAGCCGAATTCGTTGCGCCGGTATCCGTGACTTTTGGCATGGAGACTGCACTCAAAATTTTCACCCAGAATAATCTGAAGCCACTCAAATTTGAGTGGGATTACAACAATGATGGTGCCATTGATCAGGAAACTTTTGATCCTGTTTCTACGTATCTCATCACGAAAGCCGGTATCTTTAGCATCGTCGCCACGGTGACGATGACGGACGGAAGCGTGAAGAAAGTTATCTACCGACTTGTTATCCCGCGTGCCAGCTTTGCCGTACAACCGGTGCAGCCAATTATTGATGAGCCAGCAACATTTACAGTAGAACATTTATTTCCGAAGTTAGTTGATAATCCTGTGACTCTGGTTAAAGCCAAGTGGGATTTTGACGGTGACGGAACACTGGATCTAGAAACCGATAAGCTCACGGCGTCCTACACGTATCACAAACTTGGCAAGGCAAACGTGACAGTCGTGATGACACAGTCCAACCAAACGCAGTCGACACTGCAACGCAGTGTTGACGTCGTACCAACACCCGAGCAGCCATTTCCGATCACACTGGAAACGGAACCTCAGATGCTACTCGGTCCGCCGCCTTTTGGTGTCCTCTTTGCATTAAAAACGAAAGAACCTATCGCAAATGCAACGTGGGACTTCGGTAACCAGAAGACTGCCGAAGGAATCCGAGTTCCGCAGGTATATAATACGGTCGGGACATATGTTGTGAATGTGACGGTACGGTCTTCCAGTGGTGCAGTCGCCAAGTTATCAAAAGTACTTCGTGTGACAAATCCACTCGAAATTCGTGATTTGTCATTCCAGGGATCAGTCGTGAAATCATTTGTCGTGGAGGGTGAAGTTCCCCTGACTGTTGATCTGACTCCTGTCACTGTGCAGCCGTTGATCTCGTTTTCGTGGGATGCACAGAGTGCCCCAGAATCTGAGATTACAGACAAAAAGTTTTATGCAGTGTACCGAGATGAGGGCACATATTTTATTGATCTCATCGGTATGGATCCGGATCAAAATGTATTTCGGAAGCGAATCACGGTCAATGCACTGCCGCCGTCATCACTCGTTTCTTTCAGCATGGATCCGGCGACACCTACTGCTCCAGCGACCGTCAAATTTGATGCATCCGACACGTTCATTCCTTCAGGAGAAGAGATCACCGGTTTTGAATGGGACTTTGGTGATGGTGACACGAGTGCGAGCAAATTCTCCGGTGCTCGGGTTGATCATCTCTTTACCAAGCCCGGAACATATGTTGTGACGTTAACGATACGTACGACGTCCGGAAAAACGTTTAGCAACAAGCAAACTCTTACCGTCAGAGCGCCATTACTGGATGCATGTTTTATGCCCAGTCGTACCAGTGGCAAGGCACCGTTAGGTGTCCGGTTTGATGCCAGCTGCTCCACTGGAGGGTTTAGTTCGTGGACGTGGGACTTTGGGGATGCCTCACAGAGTGATGTGCAAAATCCGACGCATGTGTTCTTGCAAAAAGGTGAATACAAAGTGATGCTAACGGCCGTCACAAAAGATGGACTCCGGAGCACAACAACCAGTACAATTTCCGTCACAGAATGAAAAAGTCCCACTCCCTCATCCGCGGCATTGCTGTTGCTGGCGTTCTCGCCATTCTTCTTGGAGCATTGCTCCCGGCACTCAGCTCGATCCCATATTAACGCACCCAGGGATGGGTGCTGCTGATCTGGAGATACAATGTATTTGATCAGAGCGGCCTTCTAGGCCGCGGTGTTTGTGGCAGCTATCAGTTCTTGTAGCGACGCTGTTGCTTGTGTTTGGAATGCAGGTTTTCTCTCTGTTTTTTCTGTTTGTTCAAAATATGCAGCAGCTGCAATCATCGCTGCATTGTCAGTGCAGTATGAAAGCACACTAGGCCAACGCACTGTCACGTCTGCTCGTTTTCCGATATCCGTCGCTAATGCACGTAGTCGCAGGTTGGCAGACACTCCACCCACGATGTGTAGTTCTTTGGTTTCAGGATACATCTCAAGTGCCATCGTGATGCGGCTACCCAAATGTCTACAAATGGCGAACTGAAAACTGGCAGCGATATCGACTCGTGTTTTCTGATCCTCGGCTTTTGGACCAAGATCACGTAGCAAATATTTGAGCGATGTTTTGAGTCCAGAAAAACTGAAATCCGGATTTTTTTCATGCTGTAACGGATTCGGAAAATCGAACGTCGTTTCATCGCCTGACTCAGCTAGTTTCGCCAGTGCTGGTCCACCGGGGTAGGGGAGACCCAGTAGTACCGCGCCTTTATCAAAGGCTTCGCCGGCGGCATCGTCTCTCGTTGTTCCAGCCAGAACGCCGTTTGTATGCGCATTTCTGTACCACAAATCAGTATGCCCACCTGAAACAGACAGAGTAAGAACCGGAAAATGCGGCTCATCATTTGCGATGCTCACTGTATCGTTTTTCACTATTCTTTTTTCACTTTTCATTTCTTTTAGCCACGTGGAACTCAAGTGTCCCAGCGTGTGGTGAACTGCTAACAGTGGCTTATTCCAGATTCGCGCAAGAACACGTGCCGTCGACGTGCCGACAAGCAATGATCCAAGCAAACCCGGGCCGTATGTCACGGCAATACTATCGATATCGTTATGACCGATATTCGCTTTCTTGAGTGCAAGTTCTATCACTGGAAGAATGCTTTCGAGCTGTTTTCTGGCAGCATCCTCAGGAATCACGCCACCCATTGCCGTAAAATCTTTTTGGGAACTGGAGATGACACAGTTCAAAACTTCCCATCCGTCACGCACGACAGCGGCTGAAGTTTCATCGCATGAGGTTTCAATACCTAAAATAAGCATACGGCGAAGCATACCACTGTATAATCTACTCATGATCAGTTTTTTCCCTGAGCGTGCCATTGCTCTCACCCTTGGCCCTGTCGATGTCCACTGGTACGGCATTATGTATGCGCTTGGGTTCTTACTTGGCATCTGGATGCTTCCGAGGCTGCTGAAGATTGCAAAGCTTTCACTGACTGCTCAAGACCGAGAAACGCTAGTCATGTGGGTTTTCTTTGGCGTGCTTCTTGGTGGTCGATTGGGGTTTGTCTTGTTCTACGGTGGTTCATACTTTCTGGATCATCCACTAAAGATCTTGGCAGTCTGGGAGGGCGGCATGTCATCACATGGCGGGTTTATCGGTGTGTGTCTCGCTCTTTTTCTTTTTACGTCACGCAAGCATATCGACTTCTTCAGGCTTGCTGATGTCCTCGTCATTCCGATCGCAATCGGACTTGCGCTCGGGCGGCTTGGAAATCTCATTAATGGAGAATTGTACGGTACGGTGACATCGCTTCCCTGGGGCATACATTTTCCGAACGTGGAGGGACTCCGACATCCGACCCAAATTTATGCAATACTCAAAGATCTTTTCATCGCATCAGTGTGTTATCTGCATCTTGTACGTAATGCAGATAGACATGTTCCTCCTGGGCGTACAGGAGCATGGTTTTTGGTGCTCTATGGCTTTTTACGATTCGTTGTCGAAATCTTTAGGGATCAGCCCTATGGATACACAGGCATTCTTGGCTTGAGCATAAGTCGGGGCCAGCTTCTTACGATACCGATCTTCTTGGTAGGTATTGGAGTTTTACTTGTGCGAAGGGCAAAAAAATAAACAGCACCTATCTTACCCACCTTACCTACCTTACTTACCTTACCCGCTCTAATTTTCTTTACCTCCTAATCGTCCGAGCTCTTCTTTCACGATCTCTCGCTCATTCCACGGAATCTGTCCGCTTTTTACCCACATCGTGGTATCGCTGCCTTTGCCACAGAAGATCAAAATGTCGTCTTTCTGGGCTTTTTTCAGTAGAAATTTGATGGCTTCTAGACGATCAAAAATCCGGTGCGCTTCGGTCTTTGTTTGGTCGATACCTGCCCACACTTCATCGATGATTTTCTGCGGATCTTCGGTATACGGATCCTCATTTGCAACCACCATGATATCGGCATACGAACTCACGATCTTTCCGACGAGCGGACGTTTTTCCTTCATGCGGTCGCCACAAGAACCAGTGAGAACAAGCAGTTTTCCGTTAGGCTTTAACGATGCTTTCAGTGTCGAAAGAGTCGATTCATAGGACTGTGGCGTGACCGTAAAATCGATATACACCGGAAATGCTTGCCCTGCGTCCACCCGTTCCATACGGCCAGGAATGCCCTTGAAAGTTGCGAGTGCGTGAACGCTATCTGCGAGCTGGACATTTACAGCATGAGTAGAGCCAACGGCGCACAAAGCATTATTCAGATTAAAAAAACCAGAGACGGGAATTTCGATCTCATATGCTGTTTCTTCTACGTTACTGTGTAGTGTTCCATACACGCGACCAGTCTCAGCTTTGCCATTCTCGATCCAGAGTGCACACGTTTTGTCAGACTCTGGCTTCTGGAAAGATCGTTTTGTCGAATAATCGATTTTCCACGGGGACGCGATGTTCTGTAGTTTTTCATAGCTTCTATCATCGGCATTGAGCACCGAAACTCCTGAATTTTTGCGAAGCATCTGAAATAGCACTGATTTTGCTTTCAGGTATTCATCCATCGTTCCGTGATAATCCAGATGTTCTTCCGAAATATTTGTGATTCCTGCGACCATCGGCCAGGTGAAGCTGACGCGTCCCTGCAAGAGTCCGTGTGATGAGCATTCCAGAACGACGTGCGTGCATTTGCTCTCTACACATTCACGCAGAAACTGTTGGACGATAAATGGCGACGGCGAGGTCTTCTGTGTTGGATTCCATGTCACGGTTTCACCGATCTGGAAAAAAGCAGTAGAAAGCGCACCGGATTTTATGCCGTTTGCATTGAGAATATGTGCGATCATGCCAACTGTTGTTGTTTTTCCATCAGTTCCGGTGATGCCAATCACGGTCAGTTTCTTTGCTGGAAATCCGTAACGCAGCGCTGCAACCAGAGCTTTTGTTCGGTGAAACAAAAGCCGCAGTGGCGTGGTCTCCGGAATGAGCTTTTTGAGGAGCTGCTTCATGCGGAAAGCATAGCACGAGCCTCCTCTATGTCTCTTCGAATACGTTCTACAAGTGCTTCTGGGTTTGGAAAATCTTGTACAGGACGGATAAAACCTACAATCTCGATATCTGCAGTTTCTGGAACTGAGTCGATAGCTTCATCAATGATGTGAACCTCAAAAGTGACCGAATCTTTAAACACTAGTCTCGGTCCATAGTGCATCGCGCCTTTGTAGGTCTTTCCAGCAAGCGTAATCCTGCAGGCATAGATACCGTGTTCTAGATCTTTAGGAACAGCAGAAAGATCAATATTGATCGTCGGAATGCCAAGGCCTTTGCCACGGCCACGACCAGCAATTACTTTTGCATTCTGAAGCAAGATTGGGCTTTTCAGAGGATTCATAATGCTGAACGGACGAAATCGAGGTATTCCTGCACTCCCTGAAGCCATCCGCCCGTGAAATACTCTTTCGGCTTGAATGTCATAAGATCAACCCACCGCATTTCGATGTGTCTAGAGGATAGAACGATGTCTCCATCATCAAGCGTTCCATCGTAACCGACAGCAAAAATGCGAACAAGTGGATTTCCCGGAACTGCTTCATTGCGTTCATGACGCAGAAATACTACAGGCTTTCCAATTGTGTACTTCGCCTTTGTTCCGATCTCTTGAGCCATTTTTCTTTCGATGACGGAGGTCAGGGAATTGTGAAATTCGTCTTTCTTCAGGCGTCCGCCTGGCAAATCCCAATCACCGAAATTATCTTTCAAAATCAAGAGCTTCCCCTCCCTCACCAGGAATACTTTGACGGCGACGAAGTACATATCTTTCTCAAATGTGCTCATATCGCGAGTGTACTCAAACATAGGATACAGAGCGAAGACAAAGTCCCGTAATTGCCACTACTGACGGCCCTCACCACCTAGCCTCCAGCGATCTGGAGAGGAGGGAGCCTGAGTTTCTCTGATTACGGACAGAGTGAGGGCTGTCATGTTCATCTTCTGTTACAATCGCCTCCATTCTATGGAAACAACCATATCGGATCAGGCCATACTTACGAGCTGTCAGGCAAAAGCTTTGAATATACTTGAACGTGAGGGAAACGTTTTTCTGACGGGTGCGGCCGGTACCGGTAAGAGCTTTCTTCTGCAGCGTTATCTTGCAAAAAAGCCAACCGAGAGGTTTCCGGTTGTTGCCAGTACTGGAGCCGCCGCGGTGCTGGTGGGAGGCAGAACATTTCACAGTTTCTTCGGGCTTGGGATTCTGGAAGGCGGACTGGAAGCGACGGTGACGAGGGCACTGCGAAGTGGAAAAGTCATGAACAGGCTCAACCGCGCATGCTGCGTGATCATCGATGAAGTTTCCATGCTTTCGGGCATGACATTAAAAGCGGCTGAGACCGTAGCGCGCAGAGTTCGTGGCAACGATGAACCCTGGGGTGGACTACGAATCATCGCCGTTGGTGACTTTGCGCAGCTGCCTCCGGTGACGCCAGGCATTACTCGGAAAGACTGGGCATTCCTGCATCCGGTCTGGCAGGAAAGTGATTTTCAGCCGGCGCTTTTATCGACAGTGATGCGTACGCAGGACACAGAATTTTTGACGGTTTTGAATTTTGTTCGCGAAGGGATGACAAATGACACGGTGCAAGAATTCTTACAGCGGCGGATGACAGTCTCGGATGACAGTGCCGAAGGAACAAGGCTCTATCCCCATCGCGCACAGGCGGAAGCGTATAACCGTCGACGACTCGATGCGATTCCGAATACACTTCGTTCCTTCCCCACACACTATTCAGGCAAGGAGAAATATTTTGAGGCGGCCAAGAAAGTGGTTCCTATCCCGGAAATATTGCTCCTGAAAGAGGGCGCACTCATCATGATGCGCAAGAACGATATCACCGGTGGACTGCATTATGTGAATGGCAGCTTAGGATATATCCAACATATCACGGAGGATTCTTTGATCATCAAACTTTTTTCCGGTGAAGAGATCGACGTCGGTACGGACAAATTTTCGTATTTGGATGGCGACGGTCATGAAGTGGTAGAAGCTTGGAATTTCCCGGTCACGCTTGCGTGGGCGACGACAATCCACAAAGCCCAGGGCGCATCACTAGATCGGATGATTGTCGACTTGCATCAGCTGTGGGAACCCGGACAGGCCTACGTGGCTCTTAGCCGAGTTCGTTCCGGTGCTGGTTTGATGATCGAACGTTGGAGTCCGGCATCCATTGTGGCTGAACCGTTAGTGACAGAGTTTTATAACAAGTTGGTAGATCAGGCACAGCGATACATTCCACGACCACTGTATGTTTTGCCGGAAGCGGAAAAAAATGAAACGCTTACGTTGGAACAGTCAGGGCAGAAGCGGCAGGAACGGGCACGCATCATCACCAATCTTCTCACGCGGAAAGTAAGCCTGCAAAACATGGCCGAGCACTGTGGCGTGAAGCCCGAACGAGTCATCCTGTACATCGAGAAGCTCCTCGCCAGCGGCAAGAAATTTGATCTCAGTTACCTTACGGACAGCATCGTAGAACAGCAAAAAATTAGTAACGCATTTGATGCATATGGTTCTGATTTCTTAAAGCCAGTGTTTGAGGCGCTTGGCGGCAGTGTTCCGTACGAGACGTTGCGGCTTGTGCGGTTGAATATCATGGCGGAGAGGGAGGGATTCGAACCCTCGAACCCCGTAAGGGGTTAACAGTTTTCAAGACTGTCGCCATCGACCACTCGGCCACCTCTCCACAAGTTCATTGTACAGGTTATCTCACCGATTTCACGAGGTTTTGTGAAGTGGAGGATCTGTATTTCCTATGGTAAGGTGGCAGTATGGTTGCCTCAGACAGACTTGCGATCTTGAAACAGCTTCAGGCACATGAGCGCGGTCTTTTGACGTCAGAGGCCGAAAAAGCGCAACAAATTCATGGCTTTAATGAAATTACGGCTCGCAAAGAACCTCTGTGGAAAGTTTTTCTTTCTCAGTTTCAGGACGTGATGGTCTACATTTTGCTTGGAGCTGTCGCTGTGTCAGTTCTTGTGCCGCTTTTACATGCAGGATCAATCGAAAAGCATGAGCTTCTCAATGCTGGCATTATTTTTGCCATCGTCATCATTAATGCCATCCTCGGATTTGCACAGGAATGGAGAGCCGAAAATGCCATTGCACTCCTAAAGAAGTTGAGCGCGCCACACGTAAAAGTTCGGCGTGATGGAATCACAGTCATGTTGCCGGCTCGTGAGCTCGTTCCTGGTGACCTTATGTTGGTCGAAGCAGGGGACAGGATTAGTGCTGACGCTCGTATCATTGCATCATCGTCTGCGGAAGCCGATGAATCCAGTCTTACGGGTGAGTCCGTTCCGGCTGTGAAACGCGCCGAGAAATCAGTCGAGAAAGGCTCAGTCTTCAGCCCGGGGCTTCTGTACGCAGGAACGCTGGTGACTCGTGGCTCTGCTGAGGCAGTAGTGCAAACGACGGGACTAGGCACCGAGATCGGAAAAATTACTGCGATGGTGATGGAACTCAAATCTCCACCAACGCCGCTGCAGCTCGAATTGAAACGTACGGGACAGAAGATCGGCATTCTTGTTCTTTTATTGTGTGTTCTCATCTTTATCGTCGGTCTTATACAGGGCATGGAACCTGTGGAGCTCTTCTTTACGGCTGTCAGTCTTGCGGTTGCTGCAGTGCCGGAAGGGTTGCCCGCTATTGTCACTATCTGTCTTGCGATCGGTGTACAACGGATGATAAAAAATAATGCGCTGATCCGACGTCTCGATGCAGTAGAAACACTTGGCAACGTCACGGTCATTTGTGCTGATAAAACTGGAACAATGACCGAAAATCGCATGAGTGTGACCGATATCTGGGCGCCCGCCGGCATGAGTGAACTGGAACTCGCACAGGCTGCTGCATCGTGTAACCGTGCTGAGCTTCCAGATATCGGTGATCCCACGGAAATTGCACTCTTGAAACACGCAGAGTCCGTTTCAGCAGAGCGTCTGCCGATTGAGGAAGAAGATGTGCCTTTCACGTCAGAGGCCAAGTACATGGTCACGACACACATCCTCGACGGCAAAAAAATAAAATTCTATAAAGGCGCACCGGAAGTGATCGCTCGTTTTGTGTCTGAGCAAGAAGCAAAAGACATTCGTGAAACGAGCGATGAATATTCGAAGAAAGGTCTGCGTGTGCTGGCGGTTGCTTCAGATGCAGGACAGGGTCCGAAGTCACTTGGTCTGCTTGCAATGATGGATCCACCGCGTCAGGGTGTTCGTGAATCGATCGTGCTTGCGCGCAAAGCTGGCATTCGTACGATCATGATTACGGGTGATCATCCGGCTACCGCTCTGACCATTGCACAGACAGTGGGTATTATTTCATCAGGTGTTATCGATGGAACGCAGCTAGAAACGATGGATCAGGATGAGCTCAAACACGTTCTGCGTACCGTGTCCGTTTTTGCGCGTGTTCAGCCGTCTCACAAAGTTGCCATCTTACAAGCATTGCAGGATATGGGTGAAATCGTCTCTATGAGTGGTGATGGCGTGAATGATGCGCCGGCTCTCAAAAAAGCACACGTTGGTATTGGGATGGGTTTTCGAGGTACTGACATCGCACGAGAGGCTGCGGCCATGGTGCTCACGGATGACAACTATTCGACCATCGTATCCGCCATTGCTGAAGGGCGACGCATTTACGACAACATCAAAAAATTCGTCATCTTCTTGGTGCGTTGTAATCTCGGTGAAGTACTCATCATTTCCGGTGCGATGTTGGTTGGGCTTCCACTGCCATTGTTGCCGCTCCATATTCTTTGGGTGAATTTGGTCACCGACAGTTTCCCAGCTTTGGCGCTTGCTGGAGAGCCTGCTGAGAAGGGTATAATGAATAGGCCGCCACGTGGCAAGAACGAGGGAATTTTTTCTGGTGAGTGGCTGCTGCTGACCGTAGCCGGTGTCTTGAGCATGGTGCTCGGTCTCGGTATGTTTGCTCTTTCTTTGCACCAATTTCCGGATGACCTCCCGCTGGCGCGGTCAGTGGCGCTAACAGTATCGATTCTCTTTCAACTACTTCTCGCTTTTTCTACTCGGACTAAAAAATCAGTCTTTACCGAGTGGCCGTGGAGTAATCCGTGGCTTTTGGGTGCGGTGAGCCTTTCACTTCTTGCACAAGCAGCGCTTCTCTTAACGCCACTGTCAAAACTCTTTGGTGTCAAAGCTATTCCACTGGATCTTTGTTGGGAGCTTCTCATCGCTGCACTTAGCATGTTCGCTATCTTTGAACTTATCAAGATGGCAAAAAATGCTTTCACAGAGATGAGATACGTCATAGCAAAAGATAGAGTTTGAAAAACGTCAATTCCGCAGTAGATAATAATAAACGGTTACCGTAATTCCCTGATCGGTTCCGATTTTCCATGTTGCATAAGTAGAGTAAACAGCTTCTTCATTCGCAAATCAATTTCTTGTCTTAGAACAAGCGGACTGAGTGCCTCATGCTCCTGCTTCA
>CALRGQ010000014.1 GCA_943357915.1 Candidatus Peribacteria bacterium | reverse complement strand
TATCATGAGAAGAAAACGCCATACACTCATGCAGTCATGATACCTGAGCAGGGTGATTTACTCATCAATGGACGTTTCTCCCCCAAGAAAAGCTCGGATGGCAGCTGAAACCGGCAGAAGTGATAGAAAAGCTCGGAAATCCGCAGCACGACGCATAAACCAGCCGGTAAATCCAAAAAACTGAACTCCGTGATACACGGTAGCCGCGTAGCGCGGTCCGACGGGAATAGAATAGGCGGGCGCCGGCTGAACATAGGGAGATAGTGTTTTTCCATTCATCTTCGCGTCAATATATTTAGCTACATACCCAGCATCCGCGATTGCCGTCTGTGCCATGCCTGAGTACTTCGTAGCTGCTGCATCACCGATGACGTACATGTCAGAGATGCCTTGTGCACTTAGATTTGCATCAACAAGTGCTCGACCGCGTTTATCGATCTGCAGATGAGGAACCATCGAAGCGAGGCGATTAGCTTTCATGCCCGCAGTCCAAACAACGGTACCGGCCGTCATCTGCATATCTTTCAGGAATAACTGATTCGTTTCTTCTTTGATCACCGAACGATTCAGGAGAACATTCACGCCCAAAGACCGAAGCCGAGCTAAGACTTTGACTGACATTCGTTCCGGAAGCGCTGGTAGGAGCCTCTGCATTGCTTCAATCAGATCAATTGTGATGAGCGAGGGATCGACGCCATGTTTTTTTGCGAGTGTTCGGGTATAGGAAGCAAGTTCACCAGAAAGCTCCACGCCACTGGCGCCACCGCCGATAATGACTATATGAAGTGCCGGAGCTTTGTCCTCTAACTTCACAGAATTTACGTTCTGGAAGATTTCATGAATGTGACGCTTCAGCCTCAGCGCCTCATCAGTTGTTTTGATGCCATACGCATGCTCTTCAACACCCTTAATGCCAAAGTATGATGTTTCACTGCCCACGGCTAGAATCAGTGAATCATATGCAAAGCGTGATCCAGATGCTCCGGTTGCAACTTTCATCGAAAGATCAATACCCGTCACCGAATCTTTCACAAGTTCGACATTCATGCCCTTCAGAAGATCTGAATAGGGAATGCAGGTTTCAGTAGCAGAACGACCCGTGACGAGCCTGTACACCGCAGCGTGGTATTCCATATACGTCTTCGGATCGATAAGACGTACGGCAATATTACTTTTCTTCGAAAGAAGCTGAGCGGCTCTGATACCACCGAAACCTCCGCCGATGATGAGAACTTTGTGCATATGTTTTTGTCATGACATTATATCACATTTTTACCTCAATTTGAACTCTTGCCTTTAGGCTTCCGTTTCCAGCTTCCACAGTAAACAATCCTTTCGACGGTCTCCACTTGAACCTATAATCTGGAGCTATTCCCTCTCCTACTCTTACACCGTCAACAAACCATGTCAGAGTTTTGATGTCCGTCTGTGCCATCGCCTCAAAAACAATGAGTTCCTGATCATCCGGAATGAGCGGATCCAGAAGATATGATGCACCCGGCGAGGGCCGAGTGATAATAAGTGGTTCCTGTGGCTTCGTTGGGTCTGTTGGATCAGTGGTTGCAGGACACAGTGGCGAATAATTTTCCGGTGGCTGCTTCCAGTTGTTTTCCCGAGCCCACTTTCGTAGTTCCGGCGGAAAAACAGTAAATGCTTTTTGTTCAGTATACTTTTTGTTGCAACTCTGACCTGCACGAAGATTATTTCTGGAATCGATCGCAAGATTCACAAACATATCGTCGAATTCACGCGGTTCTGTTCCGGCAATAAAATGCTCAGTCAGTCTCTCCGTACAGAGTTCGGTCGGCAGTTTGCCAGACAATCTACAAATTTCTCTGTCAACGATGCCATCCGGACGCGCGAACGATTTTTTTTCTAAACGCTTCATTGCCTCTTCCATGACATCATGAAAGATCGGTCCAGCTCCCGTAACGCCGGAGGTTCCACGCATCGGTGCATTATCAGCATTGCCGACCCACACTCCCACGATGCGATCATGCGTAAATCCGATCGTCCAGTTATCCCGCGAATTTCTGGTTGTACCTGTTTTAGCGGCAACCGGATACGAAAAACTCAGTGGGCCGTCAGTACCAAATTCAGCAGTGCGTGCACTGTTGTCACTAAGAATATCCGCAATCAGCCACGCAATTTTCGGATCCAGCACTTGTGCATCTTGCTGAGATGAACCGTCGATGAGCGCTCGTGGCATAAGTGTTCTTCCGGCACGTGCAAAAATTCCATAGGCCGCAGAAAGTTCTAAAAGCTTCACTTCACTATCTCCAAGCGTGAGAGCGAGCCCGTAATGATCCGGTGACTCTGACAATGTGGTCAATCCGGTTTGTTTGAGAAACGACAAAAGTCTCTCGACACCAACTTTTTCCAAAACTTTCACAGCTGCGATATTGTACGAATTTGCGAGTGCCTCGCGCAGACGTACCAAACCGTGATACCCAAAATCGTAATTCCGGGGAACATACGGATTTCCTTCGGCGGTGAAAAATTGCGTCTCAATATCTGCAATAGTACTTGCTGCCGTCATGCCCCGTGATAGCGCAAGAGCGTAGGTGAAAGGCTTCAGAGCTGAACCTGGCTGACGAGCAGACACCGCGACGTTCACAGCGCCATCATGCTCAGTATCGAAATAATCTCTCGATCCGACCATCGAAAGAATGTCACCCGTGTGTGCGTCGAGCACGACAACGGCTGCCGACGAAACATTTTTGTCCTGTAGTTTCTCGACTTGGCGATTCACGATATCTTCGGCTGATGTCTGCAGTTCTAGATCGATTGTCGTTGTCACTGTATTTTGATTTCGAAGTTCCGGATGTAACTGAAGAAGCCACATCACGAAGTGAGGCGCCCGAATATTTACTCTACCACTGGTAAGTATCACCGGCTCCAACTTTGCGGAATGATACTCACTCTCAGAAATCACATCTTTCGAAAACATGGCACGAAGCACAAGGTCACGCCGCTCTCTGGCTCCCTCTAGATCTTTGTATGGGTTTAACGCACTGGGTGCATTCAGCAAGCCAACGAGCAAAGCAGATTGACCAAGCGACAATGTTGAAACATCAGCATCGAAATATGTTCTAGCCGCAGCCTTTATGCCATATGCGCCCTGCCCAAAAAACGACACGTTGAGATAGCGCTCCAGAATATCGTGTTTGCTATACCGCGCATCGTATAGCAGTGCCAGCGCTGCTTCTTGCAATTTATAACCAAACCCGCGCTTGGTTGGCTTCAGTAACGTACGGACTAACTGTTGCGTAATGGTACTACCACCCTCAACAATACGCCAAGCCCGGATGTCATGCAGTGCTGCACGAGCAATGCCACGGAGACTAAGACCGAGATGATAATAAAAAGTCCTATCTTCGGTTGCGATGAGCGCATCAATGAGTGACTGCGGAATATTCTCAAGTGGCATACCAGTATGCAGGCCGCTCCCCTGCACTTCATACAAAAGATGTCCTTCACGATCAAGAATTTTCGTACTTTCAGGCATGTCTTTTCCAGTGAGTGTGGCAGGCAATGGCAAAAGCCAGATCACAAGAATGATGCCGAGTGTCGTGCAGCCGGCGATGAGAAAATGTTTTCGTTTCACGGCACTAGTGTAGAGACGAGCGGCGCTATTGTAGAGACGCAAGATCTTGCGTCTCTACAATCTATAACGCCACCGGACGCCCGGAAGGGTGCTTTAAAGGTATTATTCACCAATCTGAACCCACTTTCCCTCGGTTTGTCCGAACACTTCCGGGAAGTACATTTCCCACACTTTGGCCGGACGCTCGTGGAATTTGCCGGGAGTCGTGAGCCGCACCAGATATTCATATCGGTACACACCAGGCGGTAGTTGCTCCGCAAACATGAAGATACGGTCATCTCGGTATTCAATATGCGAGAATCTCCACATTTGGTTACGTTCGTAATCGCTCCAACTGTTCATCACGTTTGTCTCTTCGCCAAGCAAATTTTGTTGACTGGTCGCAAACTGCAAATCGATCGGCTCGTAACCGGCAGGTAGCATGCTTTCTACTGCTACGAAATGACGTGTTTCCGGCACCGTGATGGTGAGAGTGACTTTCTGCGTAGTGCCGACTTTCATCGTGGCATCAGCTTTCGTCAGTGGCTTTGTTTCTCGCAGAATACCGATCCCCTCTTCTGCTGGCTTGATGGTCTCCGGCGTATAGAAGTATGAGAGAATAATGTCATAGTACAGTTTTCCTGGACCAGTTTTGCCAACCGAGACATCGATATTTTTACCGCGCGGCAACTCTGAAAGAGCCATTTCAACCTCTTTCTTTTCCATAGCAGGAGCCTTGAAAGCAGCTGTCAGCTTTTTCTTGCCATCGATCTCTACTCCAACTTGCTGGTCATACTCCAGCTCGTTACTCATATTTAGGTATTCCACAAACGAAAGAACGGACTGCGCAGTGGATTGTGTCGTATCCCAATGACCATCAATGCGAGAGGCCAGCATGCCACGGATGATGCGCGGCAATAACACATGTTCGGGTTCTATACGCACAAGTGCCTGCAACACGACCGCCGTGGTGCGATCATCAGTGTTCATCGAGTAGCTGGAACTATTATTCTCTTCCTCAAAATGCGCACCGCGAGCACTAATTTTTACATGACCAAGAAGTTCATCCAAAATTTCTTTGGCCTTCTTCTCCTGTGCTGATCCCCCTGTTTTTTTGTAAGCCATCGCAAGATAGGCTGACGAAAACAACGGAAGATCCGTACGAGTCTTGTAGGCCACATTCAGTCCCGCGATATCACTTGCATTGAATTCAGCAAGTACAAACAGCCCATACGCACGAGTTGTAGGATCGATAAACGTTGAAAGATTTCCATCCTTCATTACTGACTTCAAGTATGACAAAGCGCGTTCGGTCACACCTGCATCAACGGCATAACCTGCATCTTTGGTCATCTTCAGTGCGTGAAGAATATACGCAGTAAGGTATGGATAACTCTCATAGCTTCCCTCCCAGTAGCCAAATCCACCATCGGAACGCTGGAACGTATACAGCTTTTGCAGGCCCGTCTGGACGTTGTTCTGAAGCTCCGGAGCAGAGACAGCTCTGAACTGATCAAACTTCTTTAGCTGAGCGAGCGCAATATTCGGTACGAAACTGGAGACTGTTTGTTCTGCGCATCCGTACGGGAACGTCGAAAGGAACTCTAAACTTTGAGGCAAGTACACGGCAAGTGTCGGCGCTGTCGTGACTGTCAGCGTCCCATCCGGTGCATCTGCCTTTGTTGGCACTGATACTGTTTCAGTCTCACGATTCTCCGTAACGTTTGCGGTAGCATTTGTTTGCTGTACCCCAAAACGGTAGACCGGAATGGTTTCTTTAATGTCATCCTTTGCGCCATCGGTCATCGCACTGAAATGCATGGTGATCATGGGAACGTCTTTCACTGTGACCGGAAAATCCAGTTTGACCTGAGCATTCTTGGCGATACGAATAACCTGCTCAGCTTTACCTGTGTGCGTAAAACCTGAACCAGACAGTGTGACAGTAAAATCGCGATCTTCATCCAGATAGTTATGCACGATGGCTCCGAGCGTCACCTGATCCCCTGCTACTGAAAACCGTGGGCGCACTGGACGAAGAATAACGCGCTTCGTTTCAATGATATTTTTTGCAAATCCTCCAACGAACGTGTTCTTCGTAGAACCAAGAGCAAGAAGTTGCCATGTCGTCAGATTATCCGGAAGGGAAAAACTGGCAGACGCTTTTCCGTTCTTATCGGTCACGATCTGCGGATTCCAGTATGCGGTATCCAGAAAGTTGCCGCGCGTCTTCTCTTCACTGCCACCTCCACCGCCTTTGGAACCGGGCTTAAATCGTTCCATGAGGTACGTCAGCATATTGGCTGTCTGCACGCCGAGTCCACGCTCGTAATAGAAAAGTGATACTAAGTCCGGCATCTCAAAACCGGTGAGATCCAGCAAGCTCAAATCCACAACTCCTAGTGAAAGCTCGGCCTGAACCGGATTTCCTTTCGAGTCTTTCACCGTCAGTGACACATTCACTTGTTCACCGGGAATATACTTCTCTTTATCAGTGGATATTTGGATGTCCAGCTTCTTAGAACTGGTATCGATCACGAGCTTAGCATATCCGACCTTAAATGCCGGTGCGCCAGTATCGAGGCCGTTTTCGTTAAACGTCTCACCAATGCGCGGCTTGATGATGACCACGGAAACGTACGCAGTCGGAATCAGATCTTCGGTGATCGGCACTTCAATCGGGAGTGCGTTACTTGTGACATCGACAATTTTCTTCGTGATCACGTTTTCGCGTTCCACCGTGACAAGCGCCTTCACGCCTTTTCCTTGAAATGGCGACTTCACGATCAGTTTGGCCGTATCGCCGACTTTATATTCCGGCTTATCAGCAACAACGTCCATGCGGTCATTATTCGTCCTTGGCCAGTTAAAGTACGTATCTCCCCACGCATAGATGGACCAACCGGCTTTTGCCTCGCGTCCTGCATCATCTTTCACAGTCACGACAACGCGGTACTCTCCACTCTGGTCTAGCTTCACTGGAGTTATCATTTTCCCTTCAGCATTCGTCACAATATTTTGTGAACGGATGAAAATATCCTCAGGTTCGCTGTCGTAATAATACTCACTATCGACGCCTTTTTGCTTCACCACATTCCATGTCCTTGAAAAAAGTGACACTGTCACAGCTTTGTTCGGTGCCATCGTACCGTCCGGGTTCACTGTCACGACTTTGATGTCGGCGCTTCCGCCAGCCGGAATACCGTAGTCATCACTGCGAACGCCGACATAAATATTCGATTTGTGAACAACAAAAGATCCGCGCTGACTGACAACTTGGTTATTCTGGTCGGTGATATCAGCTTCGAGCGTATACACTTGGCTGACCGCATCATCATCGATATTCAGACTAAGTGGCAGCTTCAGATTTCCGGCTGCATCAAGCAACGCTTCCCCGGAACTGACAACAGCGTCGCCCCGATCACAATTCCGCCAGCACCAGGCATCCTGTAAAGCAAATGAGTACCAGCCGTCTGTAAATTTATTAAAGAAGTAATCGGTCGTATTCAGTCTCCAGACGACTTTGGCATCTGCCATAGGAGCACCAAAGTAATACGCGCCAGCCACAGCGACCGTAGCAGCATCATGGTTGGCATACTCTTCTTTATCTGGAGTGACCGAAACTTTGTACTCAGGTTTTCGATACGCAAGAACCGAGAAATTCGCATACGTTGATCCTTCAATATCGGTATCAGGAATGATGGCAGCTTGAATACTGTACATCCCAAGCGGGGCTTCTTTCGCGAGCGGGAATGAATCGTTGAAAGATCCGAACTCACTCAGCTTTAGGCTCTTCGAATAGATCTCCGTGCCATTCGTATCCTGAATCGTGACACGCGCAGAGCGGCTGGAATCCGGAACAGAGAGCTTCCCGTTGTCATCCAGAAACCGAGCGATACCCTTAAAGAACACCGTATCTCCAGCGCCGTACAGCGGACGCTCCGTATAGACAGTGGCCTGTAACCGATATTTGGCAGCCTCTGGTGAACGGAAATCTCCCGAGATACCATCAAAATCATACGGTTGGACCCCAGCGTTCCAGTCACTACCGACGAATGCAAAGTCGCCATCTTTCTCTGCCGTTACCCAGAACTCCGGCTGCCAATCATATTCACGATTTTTGAAATTCTTCAGTGAAATCGGCGTATCAAAAAATCCGTCTTTATCAGTTTTGCCTGATACCTCCACTTTTCCGGAATTATTATGGAAACTGACGACAGCACCAGAGACCGGATTTCCGGTCTGCAGATCCGTCACCCAGACCAACGCTTTGCCACGAGAATATTTCAGTGTCATTGCCATATTCGTCAGCGCAAATGTTCGCTCGTCCTGATACGGCTGCTTGTTATAACTATTGATCCACTCCGGAGCGCGTACTGCCAAAAAGTAGAGTCCCGGTTTCAAAGCTCCAAACGTTTTTTCAAGATCTAATGGTATTGATTCCCACTGATTTTTCTTTGCCTTTGGCTTCAGCTGAATTTGTTTGTACTCCTGCACAACGCTCTTGGTTTCGATCAGGTTCTGATCAGCGCCATCGGTCAGTTTTGTACGACGAATCTCAGTAAATTTCTCAAACGGTAACTTGCCGAATTCGACGTTCAACATACTGACATTCACATCGTTGATGAAATACGTAGGCGGTTTACCCTTCTCAAAGATACCAAAACTTCTGCCTTCGGGATGAATGAAAACTCGTGGCTCAAGTGCTGGTGTGGTAAACGTTAGTGTGTACGGTTTTCCAAGTTCACGATTGTATTTGTCCTTGAGTGCTGGCTTCAATGTGATTGTATATTTCGTACTCGGATCTAGTACAGGATAAAATTCGAAGCGGGATACCACTCCTTGTACGTATCCAGGCTCGTACGGACTGAATTCGATATCCGCAAATCCAGCGACCGGAGGATTGATACTGATCGCCTTCTTCATTGCTTCTCCGTCTACTTTGCTCGAAAAATCGATGCTAACACTGCCCTGATGAAACGCAGAATCCACGACACGGAAATCTCCGACTGTCGAAAAATTCAACGAAAACCCTGATGCGCTACCAAGATCACCAATAGTTCCCCGAATACCGGGACGAACAGTGAGTGCATAGCTTTTCTGAAAACTCAGTGGTTCAGCCGGAATAATCTGTAACTTTTTTTTATCAACAACCATTTTTTTCTCGTTGATGCCGATATCTGTCATTCCATATTTCACCATTGAGATACCGATTGTTCGTCCTGTATTTTTTGCTGCATCAGCCTTTTCAGTCAGCATGATCGAATTTTTGGCACTGATCAGATCCATCTCTTGATTGAACATCACGACCATCGCAGAGCCAGGACCCGAGCTACTGCTACCTTCTCCCGGCTCAGCAGAAACAACTGCTGGCCGCTCAGTCTCAAAACTCCAACTAAAATCTTTTTCAGTAAGATCACCGGAAATAGTCTTGATACCTGCAGGTACATTCACCGTATATTTTGTCGCAATCGTAAGGGGGGCATCAGGAACAAATGATGCCGTGGTCGTTCCTAGCCAGCGCCAACGACCTTTGATAGCAGGCATTATCGTGACTGGCCAATCAGAAAGGCGCTTATCAGCCGCAGAACCCTGTACTTGTGTGAGCGGAACAACAGGACGATCAAACACCAGCGTTATAGAAGCATCAGACGGAACATGTGCCGAGTTTGCAGGCGGAATTTGGGCGGCCACAACCGGAGCAGCAGTCACCGTAAACTTAAACTCCACATCGGTACCGAGTGGCGTGCCTTCTTTTGCAAGCGCTCGTCCATCGACCAGGATCACGTAGGTTTTTCCAATCTCAAGCTTCTGGAGTGGCTGCAAAATAAGTACCCCGCCTTTCCAGTCTTTCGTGACTTCCAGCTTCGGCGGAAGCGTGAGATATTGTTCTACCGATTTTTGATCCATCTCTTCAGCGAATGCGAGTCTGAGAGGCGAAGCAGCTGAAATCTTTTGATTCTGTGAGAAATCGTATTCACGAGGTTTGGCGAGAATATACGCACCAATGCCTGCGGCAATCACTAATACGAGGATAAAACCTGCGATTGCTATACGAAACGGCGATTGGAACCAGTGAGAGATATTTTTTGCTGAAGTAGACATAAAAAATGGGGGAAGCTCACGATATATCTTACACTAGCACAGAACATCTGCCTTGCTTATAAAACATAGTTTTAAAAAGTTGCATTCCCATGTGGTCGTCGTATCCCTATACTGCTTTCGCTTAACTTTTTCCCCATCCCCGCATGTCCACTCATAAGGAATCTTCTCCAGAAAACAACGTTTGGTTTGGTGTCGCTATGTTTCTCATGGGTCTGATCGCCGGAGTTGTACTGACATTTACGTCCGGTAGCGGAGTTCTGGGGAAACTTGGGGTAGCAGCGCCATCCGCACAAAACACGACGGGCGGTGACGGAGCTCAGCCGACTGCTCAGGTTCCAAAGGCAGATGTGAACGTTCGTATGGTTGCGTATGCCAAAGAAGCAGGAGTTGACGAAGATGCATTTACTACCTGCGTCGGCAGCAATAAATATGAAGCGAAAGTAAACCAGCAAATGTCTGAGGGGCAGGCTGCAGGCGTTAATGGGACTCCCGGAAACATCATCTACGACATGAAATCAAAGAAAGGCATTCTCGTCTCAGGGGCTCAGCCGGTTGCAAGCTTTCAAACAGTCATCGATGCGATGCTGAAGGACCCTGCAGATGCGATGGCACAGGCAGGAGTTGAGCTTGCCAAAGATGTCACTCCGGTTGACCTGAAGGCTGACCACGTACGAGGTGATCTCAATGCGAAGATCGCCATCATTGAATATTCGGATTACGAATGTCCATTCTGTCACCGGGTGCATCCTACCTATCAGCAGCTTATGGAGCAGTATGATGGCAAGATTCTCTGGGTGTTCCGTCACTTCCCATTGGGCTTTCACCAAGAGGCCATGCCACTCGCAGTAGGAGCAGAGTGTGCGAGAGAGCTGGGTGGTATAGATGCCTTTTGGGAATTCACGGATAAAGTCATGGCTGAGTAAAAGCAATGTTTGCAGCGGAGATTCGTAATCTCCGCGTCTAGGCGCAGCGGAAGATATGGATCTTCCGCTGCGTTTTCGTTACACCGTAAACATCCCATCCTTGAAAATCACTTTCTTCTGTCCACTTGGAAGCGTTGCCGTGACCACTCGGTCTTCTGTTGAAATAATATCAGTATGTTCCGGTGAATCATTATAGCCCCAGCTTTCCCATTCTTCTGTGGTTGGCTTGCTCATATCCCCGGTATAACTGTCCTTATAAGCACGTCCGAGTGCCAAATGCGTATTGCCGAATTCTCCTCCAATGTTTTCATCAAACAATGTGTTTGCCATGAATTTTGTGATGCGTGAGTAACGTTTATCCGTGAGAGAGTATTCACCGATCTTATTGGCGTTTCTTCGGCTGATCATGCTCTCGAGTACTTTCTGGCCTTCTTTAGCTTCTGCACGAACCACCAAGCCTTTTTTGAACTCAAGCGTGATGTCCCGAAGAATATTTCCGTAACGATACAGTGGCTGATTAAAGAAAATAGTCCCCTCTGTCCCATGCCAATCCGGCGAGATGAAAATCTCAAAGCTGGGAATATTTCTGCAGCTTCCGCCAAGCCACTTCCGGTTTTTCCCGAGCTGAACATGCAGATCTATCCTCTTGCCCTCCACATGCAGCCACTCGATCTCAAGTGAGTCCAACGCTTTCTTCACGCGTTCCTGCTCTGCCTGAATCTTTTTCCATTCTGCAATCGGATCATCACAATTCAGATAACAAGCCTGAATGATCTGATCCCAATAATCCTTGAGTGACATCCCAGCTTCTTTGGCCATCGCTTCAGTACCGTAGAGCGCCAATGTCCATGAAAATTTGTTGACCTGCTCCTTGGCAAATAACCAGTCACGAAATTTCCGACGAGCGTCCATTGTTTTAAAAAGCCGTTGAGGATCAACATCCTTCAGTTCTGTCGGGTCGGTATCGGCAATAATAGAAACCTGATGGTCGATCAAATCTGCTTCTGCACGCTTGTATGCTTCAGGGAAAAATACCAACTGGTCATCAGATGCATACGTAAAGAAGATTTTGTCGGTTCCGGTCGAGAGAAGATTTGTTTTGGGATACGCTCCGCACTGCAACACCGCACGTAGAATTTCGTGATATAGAGGCTTTGCTATGTCCGGAATGTTGATTTGTACGACTTCGCCCTTTCTTGCACCCTCACCTCCATTCAGTGCAAATTTAATAAGAAGATCTGCATACCTGCCGAGAATTGATGAATCTGGCACAAACACGGGAAAAGTGTACACACAAAAAACATTTCATGCAGTACTCTCTTTGTCTTGAGTACAAATATGGATATAATCTGAGCCTCATCCCCCCGAATCCACAATGCGAAGATATTTCCCCGCCATGTTTCTTCTCGTTCTTGCTCTTTCCGCATGTAATTTTGGTTCTGCTCCGGCACCTGAGCCTGCGACGTCGTCCAGTTCTTCCTCTGAAGATTCTGATCTCGTCACACACAACGTCAGCTATACCGGCACTATCGAGGAGCTTGGTATCACGACATATCAGGAGGGCACACATAAACTTGCGCTTGATGACGGCCAGTTTCTGATTCTTGAATCTACTGATGCCAACCTTAATCTGGATACATATCTCGGCAAATATGTAGAAGTTCATGGCTCACTGCAGCCAACGGTAGAAGCAGGAGGTATGGTTCTGATGATCGAAGAAGTCATTGTTTTGGATATGTCTTCCTCGTCCTCTTCTTCCCAGAAGATGTGTGGCGGTATCGCTGGTATTCAGTGCGATGCAGGCCAAGAATGCGTGGATGATCCTTCTGATAGCTGTGATCCTCTGAACGGCGGTGCCGACTGTTCCGGTATGTGCGTGCCAAAAGTCATGATGAGTTCCTCGTCATCCAGCGCGATGAGCAGTAGCACTGTTTCTTCTGCTGTCTCTATATCATCGAAGAGTGCTTCTTCTGTCATGGCAGTATCATCGTCCAAAAGCAGCAGCATGCCGATTGTCGTTTCGTCCTCATCCTCCATCTCTTCATCGCAAAGCTCGGTTCCCGCAGACTCAGCTGCTATGGAACAGCAGATCGTTCTGCTCGCAAAACAGACGTATGACCAAGATTCTCTCTGGACGCAGAAATATTGCACCAGTCACGTCGGCTTTTGCGTTTTGGTGCACAAAAACTGGTATTTCAAATCGTTCGGTGCGACGACGAGTAACCGATGGCATGTTGAACTCGGCATGGTCGATATTGCAGAGCTCGGCGATGGTGCGATCATCATCAACATCGTTGCCGGTTCATCGGCTTCCATGCAGGCACAGGATGGGCAGATCAAAACGCAGGGCACAGATGTGATCGGCTTTAAGGATTGGACCGATGGCACGCACTTTGAAATAATTGCCGACGCGCGTCTGAAGGCTGCGGTTTCCTACATGCTGTCGCACATCACGCCGTACGCAGTCGTTCAGTAAATCCCTCTCCAGGTCCGTATGCCACTCTTCACGTACAAGGCGACGAACGACGACAATAAAGAAGTCCGAGGGTCCATCGAGTCTCCTGATGAACAGAATGCCCGAAAAGCCCTTGAGGATCTTAGCCTTGATGTCATCGAGATTGCTGAAGCGTCCCGCACGCGTGAGGCTCCGGCTACAGTTGCGTCTGACCCACAAATGCCGGTATTCGCTTTTGAAGGTAAAGATCTTTCCGGATCTGTGCGCCGCGGAACGATGCAAGCTGCCACTAAGTATGAAGCATTCAAGAAACTTCGTGATGATCAGAAATTATTTCTTCTGATGCTGTCACCGATTGGAACACTCCCGCAATATAAAGACGCCGAATTGGATCAATGGCAACGCGGTGTGAAAGACATTGCCGCTCCGATTGCCAAAGTTCAAACTCAAGCAGCTGTCGCATCTGCGCCGCGTCCAGCAGTCACATTTACGAATATCCCCGAACCGAAACAAGAAAGAGCAATAGTTACTAGAACGACGCCAAAAACATCAGAACAATATCATCCACTGACTGCAACGCTACGTCTGTATGCAGGCTGGTTACTGGCTTGGTACGGTCTGTTTGTCGCTATCGGATACTACTCCGTTATGAGAACTCTTCCGTGGGACATTCCGTTTGTGCAGGCATTTTATCTGTCGCCGTTTATCTTTAGCTTCATTATTGCAATTTTTATTTTCCTGCTCTTCACAGCAATTCACAAAGCCATGAAAGGCGGTCTTATCTCAGGGATAGTATTCAGCGTTGTAGGGATTGGGTTATTTGTTGGGGTGAGGATGTTTGCATGACAAACGTTTCCGCAGCAGGGACGCGGCGTCCCTGTCTACGGGAAAATATGAATCAAGATCTACAGCCCCAGCTGCTTGCGGATATCATCCGCCTGGGACTGCTCTTGCTTCTTAGCACCCTCTTGCACATAGAGAGATTGCAAATCTTTCCAGTCCTCTGAGTGCTTTTTCTCAAGCTGCATGAGGTGCTTTAGGTGCTTAGGTGAGAGCTGACTAAACTTGAAGCGCTCTTCTTCCAGAATCTTCTGCAATTCGTCGATCTGAAATTGGCTGAGCTTTGGGATAGCCTGAATGATGCGCCACTTTTCATCACGAGTCAGCGAGATAGAACCACGAAGTAATCCAAGAAAACGCTGCTCGTCAAATTGGGTTTCTGAATGCTCCGGGATAGCGACATTATCGTTATTCAAACCTTGGGCAACACTTCCAAAACGGTAATCCCCTACTTCTGCAAGAATCTTGATATCTTCATCATCATAACCGCCGTCTTTCGTAGCAGCAGTACCAGGAGGTGGCGGTGGCGGGCTTGTGTCCTGTACCGGCGGATTTGCACCATCTTGCTGCGTTCCGGCGGCCTGTTGGCCTGGAGGAGGTGGAGGAGAGCCAAAAACTTGTGTTGGATCAAGACCACCATTGGGCACCGGGTCACCCGGGCGTGGAGGATTTGTACCTTGTGTTGCATCAGCCATAGGAGCGTGGGAAAGACGCAGAATCTTAGCACAGAAGTATCCTACTTCAACAGCAACACCGGATCTGGTAGAGCGCAATCCCAGCTGCCACAGAAACATTGAGTGAATTTTTGGCACCAAGCATCGGAATGTAGACAGTATGATCTGACAATGCCATGAGCTCAGACGGTACTCCTAGTATCTCGTGACCAAGAATCAGACACACCGGTTTTTCAGTCCTAAAATCCATCAGAGGCGAACTCCCTTGCGCAAGTTCAAGCGACACGATGCAGTATCCTTCTTTCTTTCTTCTCTCGATGACCTGAAACACATCTTTTTCTTGTGACCATGAAATCGTACTTTCGGCTCCAAGAGCGGTTTTACTGATTTCTTTCCGAGGCGGAGCAGCTGTGTAGCCGGTCAGGTGAATATGTGCGACACCAAATGCATCAGCTGAGCGAAAAAATGCGCCAATGTTCCAGAGCGAACGAATATTGTGCGCGATGACGACGATGTCTTTTGTCACAGTGAAAGCTTTTCCAGGCTGGACGAATGTGGATTACAAAAGACTTCACATACCTTGGCATTGTCCAGTGCCGACGCGTTGATCTCACGGCAATCATAACAAATTCCGGTCTCACTTCCGTCACCAATTGCCGCAGCTCCGGTATCCGGTTCATCCCTGCGTAGCAACTGAATGCCTGTTAGAACCCGGTGGGAAGACTTCTCCAGGCGATGCGTATCCGCATTCCATTTGTGAAACACTCCACCACTGCGCACATATGCTACCTCTTTGTTCGGGTTAAAAAATGAGAGAGATGACAAAAGTTCTGTAGAGCGATCATTTCGAAGACCGATAAAACGATACTGCTTAAGCCTGAGTTTGGGCTCGATTCTGCGAGCGGCCTGCTCTACGGTGCGTTCTTCATTATTGGTGATAATTGTGTCGATAAAAATTTCAGTAGGAAGAGGATTACGAGTGGTTAGTGGATAGTGGTTAGTGGGTAGTTTTTCGGATTTTTCACTTTTCACTGTCAACTTTCCACTTTCCACTTTCCGTTTCTGCATCCACTGAAGCACAGACAAGAAATATGGGTCACCGTTTACCGTCCGCTCCGGATGCGGCATCAGAGCCACAACGTTGCCTGCTGCATTGCAGATGCCGGCAATAGCATTCGTTGACCCGTTTGGCGTAAAAGGTGCTTGGGCTGAGGGAACTCCATCCGCTGTGCAGTACCGAAATGCAATCTGATCATTTTTTTCAAGCTCAGCAATAAGATCCGGATCCCGTGTGACAAACCGCCCTTCGCCATGTGCAATTGGGATATGGAGTGTTCCCTTCCAATCTGACGTCGCACAACGATCCGGTTTACACGCAGGCGTAATCCATACCCATTCATTGAGGAACCCCGGCGACTTCCAGTTGCCATCGGATTCACGGATGGCATTACGGGCAAGGCACATCCGAAGCTTGTCACCAAGAGGAATAAGACCGCTTTCGATGAGCACTTGCGCTCCATTACAGTTTCCCAGGATCACTTTGCCTTTCTCAGCTTCCAGACGCATAAAATCAAATAACGGGTCGCGCGCAGCCACCATGCCGGATCTACCACGATCTTCGTAACTGAATCCAGCACCAAAAAAATATCCGTCGACATCTTTCAGCTTTTCGGTTGAATCATTCCAACGAAATACAAATGCGTCAAACCCACAGCGCTTCAGGACTCGCATGTTGTCCACTTCGCCGTTACTACCGGGAAAGCTAGGAATTGCAAAGAGAGGTTTCTTCTTCATGAACGGATGGTACCTGAGCATCGTTTTTTTGTAGAGACGCAAAATCTTGCGTCTCTACAAAAAAACGTTTCTGCCCTTATTACACCGTCATTACCTCCTGCTCTTTCTTCTTAGCGCTCTCTTCGACATTTTTATTCGCATCATCCACCATTTTCTGAAGATCCTTCTGGACGCGCTCTTTCTCGTTTTCATCAGCTATTTCTTTTGCAACGTCATTGATTTTCTGACGTTCTTGGCGGATCGAAATTTTTGCGGCTTCAGCCAGCTGGCTCACTACTTTCTTTATTTGTAAGCGCCGTTCTTCGGTCATCGGCGGAAAGTTCAAGCGCACGACGATGCCGTCATTGACAGGATTCACACCGATATTCGCGGTCTGGATTGCTTTTTCCACTGCGCCCAACACTGATTTGTCCCATGGCTGAAGTACGATGCACCGTGCATCTTGTACTGAAATACTAGCCACAGCCTTCATCTCCATGCGCTGTCCGTAGGCTTCTACGAAGATATGCTCGATGAGCGATGCATTGGCTCGACCAGTCTGAAGCTTGCTAAATTCCTGATGCAAATGGTCGAGCGATTTTTTGACTCCGAGTTCAAACTGTGCGAGAAGTGGGTGGTGCATAGAGAAAAAGAATAGCATAGTTAATCCTTCACCAGCGTCCCCACTTTCTTACCCATCGCGGCGTCGAGTAATGCGCCTTTCGTCCCGAAGTTAAACACGACGATCGGAAGGTTCTGCTCCCTGCACAAACTGAACGCAGACTGATCCATCACTTTCAGGTTTTTCTCGATGACTTCCTGGAAAGATACCGTCTCGTACTTTTTGGCGTCCTTGGACTTATTCGGGTCTTTGTCGTAGATGCCGTCAACGTTGGACGCTTTCAGTATGACATTACAACTGAGTTCCAGGGCGCGAAGTGCAGCTGCTGAATCGGTTGTAAAATACGGATTTCCTGTTCCTCCTGCACAGATGACCACTCGTCCTTTCTCTAGGTGCCTCTCACAACGCCGACGGAGGTACGGTTCAGCCAATTGAGGAACATTGATGGCTGAACAGACACGAGTCTGCGCACCGATCTTCTCCAATGCAGATTGTAATGCCACGGAATTCATGATCGTCGCGAGCATTCCCATAGCGTCACTGGCAGTACGCTCTATGCCGCTTTCGGTCGTATCCCGAAACCTCCAGATATTGCCTGCTCCGACGACAATGACAACTTCAATATCGGCGTTTCGCACCTCAACGATCTGTGCCGCTATGTCGTGTAATTTGTCGTAATCGAAACCAAAACCGCTGGCGAGTGCTTCGCCTGAGATCTTGAGGAGGACTCGTTTGTACGTCATAGGTTCGCTTTCACAATACAGGAGTCGTAGGCGGAGTGTCCATCGGAGTTTGCGCTGGTTTCTGGGCTGCAGGTGCCTTTGTGAATGTACGTTTCAGAAACTCTGCGAAACTTTCTAAAAGCTTAGCTACTGCGTGAACCATATCTTTCATCTTCAAGTTTCCTTTCGCAAGATCTCCCGCAATAGGCACATCTTCATACTTGCCTTGTGCTGCATGGAGAAAACCCAGAACCATGCCGCCCGCAATAAGTAGCACGAGAATATTGCCAATAAGAGGAATCATCGCAGCTGGAATCGTCAGTAAGAAAAGGACAATCCCCTGCTTGCTGTGATATTGAATAAAACGAGAATCCTTCCGGGCAATATAGATAATCACAGACATGATCCAAACATAGCTGAACGCCGCAATATCTTTGTTCATCCGAATATCACGCTGATCGTCGGTTTCGTCAGCTAAAGGTACTTGAGTTTCCATGACTGTATTGTATCACGAAAGAGCGCCAAGCACGATTTGGGGCATCTCACCAATCCCGGCGTAGCTCCCGAAGGAGCGAAGTCGGATGGTACCCCCGGCAGGACTCGAACCTGCGACCAACAGGTTAGAAACCTGCTGCTCTATCCACCTGAGCTACGGGGGCGAACGTGATGAGGATACAGGGTGTGCTACTTCCGATCCATAAATCTCCGTCGCACGATCCCCACACCCGCAGCGGCGCCGGAAGCGAGGAAGATCACAAGGCCTGGGCCAGTTGGTGTGCGAGCCGGAGTCGGTATGTTGCCTTGGTATGGGGGAGGATCCTGAGTGAACGTTGGAGGATACTGATTGGAAGGCGGCATCACCGAACCGAACGTACAGACTGCGGAGCATGAGTCGCCACTCAGGTTATTACCATCGTCACACTGCTCGATAAAGTCGTCCAAGATACCATCACCGCACTTTTGCGGCATACAATTCAGACGACATTCAGCATTAGGATCGTACGAGTTTAGCTCACCCATATCGCAGAGTTCTGTGTCCGGCTGAACGACTCCATCACCGCATTCTGCCAGAGTAACCCATGTACATGTGTTACTACAGTCATCAGTGTTCACGCGGTTGCCGTCATCACACTGTTCATTGAGTGCAGATTGCACGATGCCATCTCCGCAGCTTGCCGTATCACACACGATGCCGCTTCCACACTTACTCTTGAAACAGGATGTGTTGTCCTTGCAATAATTCTGTTCGATTCTGCAGAGACTCGTACAACCATCGATGTCCCGAAGATTGCCGTCATCACACTCTTCACCAATCTGCAGCGTGCCATTACCGCAGGAGGCTATGCTCGTAATCTGACATGTAACGCTGCAATTTGCGGTTCCATCACACTGTTCTTGCGTCTGGACAACTCCGTCACCACAGTATGGACTGGAGATCGATGAGGCAGAGCCATAGCGAGAGCTCGTGAAACTGTAAGAGCTGGAACTGGATGATCTGCTTGAGAAACGCGCAGAAGAACTACTGGATGATGATTTTGAAGAACTCTTGGAAGAAGACTTTGACGAGCTTCTGGATGATGATTTTGAAGAGCTCTTTGAAGACGATGAAGATGAAGATTTCGAGGAACTCTTAGACGAAGATTTCGATGATGAAGATTTTGATGAGCTCTTTGAAGACGATGAAGATGAAGATTTCGAGGAACTCGCGGATGAATTTGGGTCATTGATGGTGCAAGGAGAACTCGTACACTGGCTGGTGCCGGAACCCGGTTTGATGACGCACGTTTTATTGATGCATTCGGTATGACTCACAGGACCGGAACTGGAGGAAGACGGTGGTGTGCATGGAGAACTTGTGCACTGACTTGTACCAGGACCCGACTTGATAACGCATGTTTTATTGATGCATTCGGTATGGCTAGTAGGACCGGAAGAAGAAGATTTTGAAGAGCTCACTGATGATGCAGAGGAACTCTTCGAAGAAGACTTGAGTGAGCTGTTGCTAGAACTAGATGATGGTGGTTTGCACGTAGAACCCATAACACACTCATCTTTTCCCGATTCATAGACAATCTGACACGAGTTATTCTTACATACGGTGTGCCTCACACAACGCACTTGACCATTAACGACCTCAACCATGCACGTCATGATTGACGAACTTATAGATGAGGATATCGAAGAATTTTTGGAAGAATTCTGTGAAGAAGTTTGTGAAGAACTAGCAGACGAAGATTTGGAAGAACTTTTGGACGAAGATTTTGATGAACTTGCCGACGAAGATTGTGAAGAACTCTTCACCGAACTGCTCGATCTACACTGCACCCCACAATCTATAGCCGCACACGAAAGCCCAGGACCACTCACGGTAACGCATGTGGTGGCTCCGTTCACACACCGACATTCACCATGCGTACCGGACGAAGATGCTATTGAAAAGGATTTGGAAGAATTCTTGGAATTAGTCGATGATGATAGAGAAGAAGATAGAGAAGAAGAACTACTTGATGAGCAAGGATATATGCCGCAGTACATTGTTGCACACGAAAGACCTGCACCTTCTACCTCTCTACATCCACCACAATAACATTCACCGTGCGTCCCAGATGATGATGAAACAGAACTGACGGGAGGCGGTGGAGGAGGTGGTGGAGGAGGTGGTGGTGGAGGTGGAGTACAACCGCCACAATTTGCATGGCACGCAGTAACAGCATCTACACATCCTTGCTGGCAAGCGGCAGACTGACAACTTGGATTATAAATACACATAAAATAAAGCTGTGAGCACCAATAATGGCACATAGGGTCGCCTCCACAGCTGCTTGAAGAACCTCCTCCACCGGTTGAGCCGCCGCTAGCACCGCCTGAAGCGCCACCGCTAGCTCCCCCCGTGGCACCACCTGTAGCACCGCCACTAGCTCCTCCTGTGGCACCGCCGCCAGTTGCTCCTCCAGATGAACCACCGATAGTTCCTCCTGTATCACCGCCGTACGTACCGCCGGTACCTGCCCCACACATTGCTGCATTACAATCCTCACACCCATTATAGTTACAGGTTCGATTCACGCATATGGGCTGAATTCCGTATTCTCTTATGCAGCAGTCTGCATCACTGGCACATGCTCTACCAACAGCTGCACAGGAACTACTAGTGCTAACAGTTCCGAACGCAGTGAGTGGAATGTGAGTTACCAGACTCCGTGACTGTATGAATACAACAGCAAGCACAGCCCCAAGGACTGTGCCGAGAAGATAACGAGAAAAGGAAGAGTGGGAAGTCATTAAGGTTTAATAATATCGACAAATACCAGGTGATTCGCTCATATCACAACAGTTGTTTCTTTTGCATTGCCGATCGCACACTTCAATGGGATAACTTTGTACAATACTTTGGCACAAACATTCCGCACAACCATCATCGTCATCTGGGCAATTAAAGCAAGCTGGGTCGGCGTAGGCTGAGCAGTTAGCATTTGGGTTATGGCACACACCACCGGTGCATCCACCAACCCAACAACACGTATCACCGCCACACAGGTTTGGTTTAGGTTCTGCGCAAAGTATGTCTGCTTTTACACTGCTGCTATTGATTATCCCAACATTGATGCCCCCCGCCTGATACATGACTATTCCCATCACAAAACCAAATGCCGTTCCCAGTAACACTCGGCCCAAAGTATCATACATAGTCATAAGTGTTCCGAGTCTACCAGACGCAGTAGTACACAAGACTTGGTTCTATTGTCAGCTGTTTCTTCTGTGGCTTAATGATAAAAGTGACCATCATCCCCAGCTCTCCGCACAAACGTGACACCCTCTCCTCACTTCCGTATACTCGGCTCCATGAGCTCAAAGAAAGGCAGAACCAATGAAAAGCACATGGCAACGTGGTTATACCTAAGCTTCGTTCTCGTTACCTCATTTTTCACCTATTTTTACCGATACAACTATCCTCAGGCAGTTTTTTGGGATGAGCCGTACCACATTGCGGCCGCGCAAAAATACTTAAGCGGCGTGTACTTCATGGAACAACATCCCCCGCTGGGGAAACTACTGATAGCCGCTGGTGAAAAAATTGTGAACGCCAACCCAGTCGATGACGCATTCATCACGACTGATTATGCAACCGGCATTGAGCCGTCGTTCTCGTTTGCTGGCTATCGATTATTCCCCACTTTACTTGCATGGCTCACGGCTCCGATCCTATTTTTAATCTTTTTGTTTTTCACGAAAAATCCAACGCTGTCTGCGCTAATATCTTTTGTCTATATTTTTGATAATGCCGAAATTATGCATAGCCGAGGAGCGATGGTGGACTCACCACTGACATTTTTTGGCATGCTGATGATTTTGCTCTTCCTCTATCTGCAAGATCCGAAACAGAAAAAGATTCCGCTCCATATTATGCTTTCGGTTCTTTTTGGCGTGTCGTTCGGTCTTATCATGAGTACCAAAGTCGTCGGGCTTATTTTTATTTTGCTCGTTCCGGCTGCCATACTTCGTATGTATCCGCATTGGCAGAAAATCGCTCTTTTCTGTGCTGCGTCATTTGCGGGGTTTCTGGTTGCTTCTGTCGCAGTGTGGCAGATTCACTTTTCCCTGGGCAGTCGCATCGTTCCTGAGCTCAATAACAATGGCTATTACCAAGCATCAGACGAGTACAAAACAATTCTCGCCGAGAAAAAGAATACGTCACTGTTATCATTTCCGGTCATGATCCGTGATTCACTCACGTATATTACGTTCTATAACAAAGGCGTTCCGAGGCTTGATCTCTGTAAGCTCGACGAAAACGGTAGCCCTGCATACTTCTGGCCCTTTGGCGGAAGATCGATCAATTATCGTTGGCAAAAAAATGATGACGGATCATTCCAATATTTGTATCTACAGTCTAATCCAATAGCATGGCTATGCGGTTTATTTGGTGTTTTCCTCACCGCGTTCTTCTTGATGTCACGGCTCTTGTTGCCATCGGAAAAGCCGCTGAAACATGGCTACTTGATGCTCGTGTTTTTCGGTTTGTACACAAGTTACATGCTCGCGATCAGCCAACTAGACCGTGTGATGTATCTGTATCACTACTTCATTCCCCTACTCTTCAGCTTCATTTTGTTTGGACTCGTCGTCGATACTCTGGAGACACTTGGTCGCTGGAAACTATACGAAAGCCGCAAGATCGTACTCATGACATGTATCGGCCTCGCCATTTTTATGGCCTTCCAGTTCTACCGTCCACTTACGTATTACGAACCAATCCGTGATGCAGCATTCCGTTGGCGTGCCATACTTCCCATCTGGGAACTCACATGTGTTGATTGTGAAAAGAAGAGTGGATTAGTGGTGCCAAGAACTAAGGAGTGACGAGAAACAAACTTTCAAGTCCGTTCTCTCTACGATACACTTAGATCATGAGCTCAGCCCTACCGTTCCGCTTCACCAAAATCATTGCAACGCTAGGTCCTGCAACGAATAGTGTCGAAAAAATCGAGGAACTAGCCAACCTCGGCATCAATGTTTGCCGCATGAATTTCTCGCACGGAGATCATGCATTTCACGGTCAGACGATCAAGAATGTCAAAGCCGTCAATAAAAAAGGCCACTCACTTGCGCTGATGCTTGATACCAAAGGCCCGGAGGTCCGTACTGGTGATGTGAAAGAGCCGCTGGTCATCACGAAAGGTGACCTGGTCACCTTCACGCCGAGGGATCTAACGGGCAAAGAAAAAAGTAAAACTGTGAAAGTAAACTATGATTTTTTTGCGCGTGATGCCAAAAATGCTCGCTGCATTATTATCGATAATGGTTCCATCGAAATGACGCTTGTAAAAATTGAAAAAGACACTGTTATTGCGAAGGCGCTGGATGGCGGCAAGATTGGTTCACGCCGGCATGTAAACTTACCAGGCGCCTACATCAGCTTACCGTCTTTCACAGACAAAGACTGGAAAGACATCAAGTTCGGTATTGATCAGAATGTCGATTTCTTCGCTCCTTCTTTCGTCCGCAGTGGTGACGACATTCGGGAGCTCAAAGAATTCCTGAAGAAACACAAGTGCGATGCGCACATCATGGCCAAGATCGAAACGCCTCAGGCCGTAACGAATATCGACGACATTATCACCGAGTCTGATGCAATTATGGTCGCTCGCGGTGATCTCGGTTCTGAAGTGCCGTTTGAGGACGTCCCAGGCATCCAGGACGATATTGTGAGAAAGTGCCGCAAGGCAGGAAAGCCGGTCCTCGTTGCCACACAGATGCTCGAAAGCATGATCTTGAATCCAACGCCGACGCGCGCCGAAGTGACGGACATCGCCTACGCTGCCAAATCACAGGCTGATTGCACGATGCTTTCCGGTGAAACTGCCAATGGTATGTACCCAATGAAAGCCGTCGCTGCGATGGATACAGTTTTACGGAAATGTGAGCGTATTGAACCTACCTACGACCTGCTTATTGATGCGTCTGACGATGAGACAAAGGACATAGATCTACCGCGAAGGGAACAAGCCTTGTCAGCAAGTGTGCTTGCAACCAAGCTTGATGCCGATGCGATAGTCGTGATTAGTAAACACGGTAAAACAGCGTTGGCTGTCAGTAACTGTCGGCCACTTGTTCACATCCATGCTTTTACTGAAACAGAAGATAGCCAGCGTCGTCTTTCGCTTGTCTGGGGCGTCTCAGCGCACTGCATCAAATTTTCTGACAACAACCCTGATAAAACAATTGCAGATGCAATCGCACGTGGGAAAAAGGAAGGATTTTTCAAGAAAGGCCAACGCATCGTGGCTGTCTCTGACATTCGTTCCGCTGATGAACGTGTCTCGACGATCCAGATTAGGACGATTGTTTAATGATGGAGCCACTTCCCCCAAGGGAGCAGGATTCTTCCTGGGTCTGTCGATCATTGCTGCAACTCGTCGAACGCGGGTAGAAACCCGCTCCTGTTGAGGTAGGATAAGATTTTATTGTTGTGCTACCTTCATCGTGAGCGACTCTTCGCCTTGAATATATTTGGCATTTTTCGGCTTAAGCATTGCCTGCACTTGCGGATCAGTTCTGAGATTCTCAAGCGATTGCGACGTAGCGATCTGCATGTTGAGTACTTCTTGTTCGAGCAATAGTTCTGCTCTGGCACGCTCGAATGAACGGAGTTTGTAGCCTTTTGTCGCGTTCAGGTTGTGATGAAAAAGAATGAGGAGCGCGAGCACGATGATTAATGTTCCGATGGCGACCAGCAGAAGCACCGTGCTGCTCTTCATCATACGACCAAGTGACCTACGCCGAGGAGCGGAAAATGAGGAGAGCGATGGTGACGATACGAAAGCGGACATTACGGTAGTGGAGTATAGCCTTCCAAAAAGCGAATTGCACGCAAATGTGCTGACCGAGAACGCGGATTATCGGTGACTTCTTTTTTGCCCGGTACAATCGGTTTTGCCGTCAGAATTTCAAAGTCAGCTTTTTTCGAGACAGCACCCGTGATCGGATCTTTTTCATCAGTCGCAAGACGTTTCATGGCCTGCTTTACGAGTCTATCTTCGAGCGAATGATAACTAATAACCGCAAATCTGCCGCCAGACTTCAGGAGTTTTGGAGCCTCGGAGAGTAGCGACTCCAGCACTACCATTTCATCATTAACAGCAATGCGGAGTGCCTGGAAAATCTGGGGTAGATGATCATGAGCTTTGTATCCATAGACACCCTTTGTGACGTCCACAAGATCGGAACTTCGACGAACGGGTTTGGTCGTTCGGCGGTCGATCAGCGCATCTGTCAGTCTATGCGCTGCTGGAACCTCGCCGTATGTGTTAAAAATATCACGGAGCGTAATGCGATCAGTCGATGCGATCAACATCGCTGCGGTCATACCGCGGGTTTGATCAAAACGCATGTCGAGATCGCTATCACTTCGAAACGTGAATCCCCTCTCGGCCGTATCAATATGCGGAGAACTCAAACCAAGATCGGCGAGGATGAGATCAAACGTCTGGTATTCCAGCGGCAAACATTCCGGAAGCTCACGAAAGTTTGCATGAAGAACATGTACCCGAGAACCAAACTGCTCTAGACGTTTCGTTGCAGCCGCAAGATTTTCAGTATCAGCATCGAGACCGACCAATTGTCCACTCGGCGACGTTAACCTGAGTATCGCCTCACTATGCCCTCCAAGTCCGAGTGTGCAGTCAAGAGCGCACTCACCTGGTTTCGGAGCCAGAAGCTCTAAGGTTTCCTCGAGCAAGACAGGAGTATGAGTGTGCACCGCGATACTCTACGTTCCCAGCACTCGCGTGTACACGTCACTCGTATCTCTGGTTTGACGTTCGACATTAAAGCGAATCTTGGCCTCACTCAACGCTTCACGCACAATCCCCTCTCTGAAACTATGATCTTGCATTACTTTTTTCATGGCGTCAGCACACGCTCGTGCGTTTCCCACCGGAAACACGACACCGGTACGCCCACTGTCCACTATTGACCTCAGGCCAGGAGCATCGCTGGAAATGACACACGTCCCAATCATCATCGCCTCAGCGGCGACAAGACCGAATCCCTCCAGGATTGAGGGAACAACTATCATGGTCGCTTCTGCTGTTTCACGAAAACGATACGGATCGTGGACAAACCCAAGAAGCGTGACCGCATCGGTCAGCCCTCGAGATTTCATAACAGAATTCAACTGCTTCCCAAGAAGATTAGAGCCAACCAGACGAAGCTTGGCCGTCGGAATATCTTTTCGTAGCATTTCAAATGCTTCGAGTAGCAGCAAAATCCCCTTTCGCGCCTCAAGTCTACCGACAAACAAGATCGTATTCGGATTTTTAGAAGCAAGTTGCAGTGCTTCTGCGTGTGGTACATGAACCGGATTTTCAATGACACACACACGACTGGAAGGAACTTTATACTGACCAATAATTTCCTCAGCAGTATCTGTAGAAACACACATGACTGCATCAGCCAGGTGATACGTTCTGGATTCCAGAAACGCCATACATGATTTCCATAACTTCTTGATGGGTGCATTGCCGTACACAAGACGTTTTTCCTGGCTATAGGTATGATGCGACGTCACGACAAGCTTGCATGCAGGTTTCCGGAGCAGAAAAACTCCACCTGAACCGGCATGAACATGTAAGAGATCAAACCGATATTTTCGAACAATGCGATGAAGCGAAAAAAACAATGCGAGTGAAAAAAGCGGGCAACCGCCGGATTTTCGGGATCTACTTCTTCCAAGCCTTGAACCAAATTCATCGGCATTTGCAGACGGCGAAACGACGGTATAGGTGTCTTCAGGGAACTGTTTCCTTAGTTCCTCAACATACGTGCGCACCAGCACGCCGAGCCCGCCGATTGGAGGATCAAAATCGTATGAGACGATGCCTATACGGCGTCCTGCCTGCGTAATTGAATCTTGAACCATAGAGTTAGGATCCAATCCTACCGAAACCGCATGGATTAGGCTTTCCAGTATCATTGACATTTGCATTTTTGCTGTTAAAATATTCGACTTTTGCCGATCAAACTCTCCCTACTTCGGCTTTCGGCTTGCCTTGTGCTCGCCCTCACAGTGCCTTCTCCAGCGCTGGCATTCACTTTATTGCCGTCAGAATTGCCAGCGACTCATCTTTCAGAGTGGCAGATCATGATCGGTGACTCATTGATCGTGGATACTGAAACAAACATCGGATACCTCATTCACCAGAATGGCGGTTTTACTCAGTTCCTCGTTGCTACCGGCCAAAAGAATATCGTTCGATACATCGGCAGAATCTATAACGCAAAAACTCCAGATCAAGCATGGACTGTCCTCAGTAAGCACATTAAAGGCGACCGAACGACCTTTGGCAAACACGGACTCTTTCTACGTTTATATGATGAAGATGGTGAAACCGCGTATGGCATTCATGGCCACCGCTCCGCAGAAACTATGCTTGCCGCCGACATGCGGTATAGGAGCATGGGTTGCATCATTGTGTCCCAAACTGTCCTCGATATCATCGAAGCTACATTTGAAGGAAACGGACAGCGGCTTGATGTGCTGACAGTTGCAGGCCTCGGTGAAGGCGTAGTGACATACCAGATGCTCCAGGAAAAACTGGCTGCAAAATAAGCGTGGAGCGTTCAGGTAGAGCAAGCTATACTCTCCCGCACGGAGAGGTGGCCGAGTGGCTGAAGGCACCACACTGCTAACGTGGCAGACCGCAAGGTCTCGAGGGTTCGAATCCCTCCCTCTCCGCCACGTAAAATCGCTACGCGATCACGTGGCACAGCCACAATGTTATGTTTTCTCCATTTTCACCGATTTCAGCAGAGAGAATATCTTTGCTCTCATCTCCATCATCAAATTTGTTGATTCTTTTTCAGGTAATACGATGCAGAAGTCATGCAACATGGATATGGCGTCATCCAGTTTTTCGTCATCAATCATGAATGTCATGACGCACTCGTTAAGTCCCTGTGTGATCAAGTGGATATCAGCCCCGACGAGCTGCAATGCAAGAGCTGCTTTGGATGCGATACCAGGTGTTTTCATGTTATTACCAAGACAGAATACAAGTGACTTATTGCGCAATACTTCGATCTGTACCTGCTCGTGCTCACGATCAATGTCGACTCTTTCGCCGAATTTCCAGCACAGCACGTGCCGCAGATTGCTGAAAATCTCCTCGTCTATGCTCTCAGTAAATGTCAGTGAGATGGATCCTTCGCTGGTCGCCACTTGATCGATGGAGATCTTCTGTTCAGCAAGGAATGAAGTGACCGCAGCAAGAAAGCCTGGCTCAGAGATCATGCGAGCGCAGCGGATCTCTACGGCAACCGGCACCTTGCGAACAGCCACGATCTCCACACCATGTGGATCCGGAGTGTAATTGTCGATCAGTGTCGCTCCCGACGCAGCGCTTTGGGGGTTGTGCACCACGATCGGAATAGAATCCTCCGAAAGCCATTCAATTGCCTTCGGATGCACCGCCGCACCATCGGCACCATGCGTATTCCCGAAGAGTTCTTTTGCCAAAAAGTACGACATACGGTTGATGACTTTGGGATTGTTGATTCGCCTCGGGTCACCGCTCATGATCGGCATCGCTTTCTCTATTGTGTAAGCGACTCGCCCCAGACCAATTTTCGTTGCAGCCTGTGCTATCAATGCTCCGGTTTTATCGCTGTAGCCACGCTGACTACCAATATTTGGCAGATATCCACCCGCGATGACAATATCATTGTCCATGAAAAGGCACTGTAATTGCAAAGCTATGTCATCGCGTAGATGTTTCGCATCGATCATCTCATCAGGAGGTTCGCTTCCCGCAATCCTGCGCATTCCATCACTGTACATATCGAGTTTTCCCACTTTGATGTCTTGAAGTTGAAAATAGCGAATATAGAGCGCCTGTGCTAATTCTTCACCAATACCAGTGATCGAACGTTTTTCCAGAGGATCAGTCATTGACTCTCTATAGCAGAGTTGCCAATCTTCCCCCTGAGACCTGACACCCCCCTGTGTTGGACGTTCGAGCAAGCTATGAAGAGACGATGAGCTTTTTGATCCCGAGAGCGCATGTTGCACAACTGCCTCCAGAGATTCAATAACTACACGATTTTCTGAGGCTTCCAAATTTTTTCTCATTGCTGCTTTGGTAAAATCAGCAATCTGCTGACAGATTCTCATAGCCTTAGTACGATGCTCATTATCAGGCGTATTCCATCTATTCATTCCCGTGGACATTGCATGATGCACAGCATCGGATTTGCTCCACAATTTTGCTATCTGAATGAGGTGCGATGTCGTATTGAAGCCATGCTTGACTCTCCCATCAGCGGACTTATCAACTACTTCAGGAACCGAGAAGGAATCGTAATCAGATGATGAGCTGCGGATAGCTGAGACAACCAAAATTTGTTTGACCCCACGCTGCAATTTTGCTGCAATCGTTTCGTAGTTTTCACGGAATTGGCCTGCATTATCACCACCAATTTTGGTAACAATAACATCTGCACTGAGGAGCACATTGGCAGCGGTGAGGGGACGAGAAACGGAAGACATACAACAAGACCCACCTCTTTTCAGGAGGGGGCTGGGAAAGGGTAGAAAATGAATGCTACACAGACAACCGCCCACCTGAGGAGGTGGTCTTGGTCGTCTTCGTCGTTGTGTAGCAACAATGAATCATAAGTAAAACTTACATATGTAGACGTCATATGTCAACGAATCGCTGTAGATAAATGAAAAGGTTACCCAAAACCTTCGGGTAGATACTAATTCGGTTACCGTGTTGCCCTATGACTATGGCAACCAAAAAAAGCATATTTCAAGAGCATTTGAAGCAGTGGCTTTCGGCAAAGAGTGACAGGAAAATGC
>CALRGQ010000013.1 GCA_943357915.1 Candidatus Peribacteria bacterium | reverse complement strand
CTGATGGAGACAATAATGAAAACTCATGTGATGCCACGACGTTCACACCTGAAGATATTGCCAATGCCCTTCAATCTATTGGTTTAGATTTCTGCGTCCCAATTCAAACGACAAAAACGGATCCGTGTGCGTGCTTCGAGAATGATGCTGTTCGGGTTCTTATTAATCGGACATCAGATAGCGACCCCGTAGAGTACAACATCTGGGTAGGGCTGGCTGCTAATGATAATAGAACGAATTATAGACTTGTGGTAGAAGAATCCTCTTCCCCAGCAAAGATCGTTACAAATGTTACGAGGATGATCGCTCCTTATCGGGAGCATCGGTCAACACGCAAAGGACGCGCTGGAGACTTTGTATTGCTCAGTGAAATGATGCGCAGGAAGCAACCGGATCCGGCGAATGAAAGTAGCCCAATCATTTCATCGCCAGTGCTTCCTGTATCTGTACCAACTCCACAACCGTCCATCAAATTCGATCTACTCCCGAGCCAATACTCAGGTGGATCAGGGCCAGCGATCGCGATTGCGTCTCTCAATGTCAGCCAGCAAGGAGAAATCGGTATGATGGAAGAAATAGCCGAAGGAAATGGGCCTGTTGATGCAATGTTCAGAGCCATAAACGATGTGGTATCTACGGTAAGAAAAGATATGAGTAGAATCCAACTTACCTTCTTTCGCATTTCGTCCGCTTCAGATGGTTGGGACGCCGATGGAACAGCTTCTGTAAAAATCACGGACGGGGAAAGAAGAGCCCAAGGTTCCGCCTCGGATCCAGATATCGTCATTGCAGCAGCGAAAGCATACCTGCAGGCAATTAATGCTATGTGTGCCATGCCAAGAATGCGTACATAAAGATCTCTAAGTTTTTTCTTTTACTTCTTTCACTCTCTCGCCATGAATTCCCCTACAACTTTAGAACAACCCCAAGCTGAACGCGTTGGAACATTTCACACATCCTCTGTGGATCTTACGGATTTGGAATCGATCGTAGTAAAAATGGAATCCTACGCATCATCAGATCCACAAACATCTCCAGCGGATATCATGAAGCGCGCACAGGAAGAGCGGAGTAGGATCACAAAAAAATGTACGAGAGACAAAATTTTCGATGACGCAGGTTTATTTGAACAACTAAACATCCTGCATGTTCGACTTATCCATGCCTCGATAGAAGCGCGCGTCCATTGGGCACAGATCGCCGTCGCGGGTTTCGTGGAACAGGTGCGCACTGGTCAAATTCCCTATTTGCAGGAAAGAAAAGAAGAAAAATCAGTCTGGTGGCTAGACGGAAAGTCAGATCACGGAAATGAGACTGAGAGGGCCTATGAAAGTGCAGCAACAGTGGTGCAAGGACTGCCTGAAAAAGATCAGAAAAGGTTTGAAGGCGTCATCTCGAAACTTCGCAGCTCCCTCCGACGCATTCATGTCGTAGCTCCTACCAAATCCTAGAAATAAAACATATTTTCTTATAAAAAACTTAGATCACTTCCTCTTCCCCCCCCAATGACTACCAATAACCCACAAATCAGGGCAAAAACTGAAAACAAAGAGAAATAAAATTCTTTGCTCTCTTCTCCTGCGCGAATGATAAACATCACTCTTGACCAACCCCACCCGCATCATCAGAATAACCCCCAAACTTTCCTCTTCCCTTAGCCATGAAAGTCGCACTACAGCTCAGCATCAAACTCCCAAATAGTCCCGGCGCACTTGCGAGGATGAGTGACATGCTGAGGTCTGCGGACGTCAACATTGAGGCACTGTTCTGCACCCGAGAAAGTGAAGAAACGAGCGTCCACGTTGTCGTGGATGATCCAGAGACTGCAAAGATGGTTCTCCGTGACATCGGGGAAGTATCGACGAAAGACGTTCTTGCAATCCCGATTAAAAATAAACCTGGAGCCATCGCAAACATCGCACGGGTATGCGCTGGGCAGAGCATCAATATCGAACACATCTACGCAACGAGCTTCGGTAAAGACGCGATGGTGTACCTAGACGTGAATGATCTGGAGAAGGCGAGAGAGGTACTGAAATAAACAAGCGGAGATCGGGAAGCGGATAGTTTTGAAGTATTCGTTATAACAACGTACTTTCCGCTTTCTGCTTTCCGCTACTCGCTTTTTACTGAAGCAAACACCTTCCCAAACTCTTCCGCTGCCGCGGAACCATTTGCCGTGACAATCAGACCATCAATCACAACAGGTTGATCCACAAACTCAGCGCCGCATCGCTCTAACAAATCAATCTGCGTGCCTTGTTCATCAGTCCAGACCGTCGCTTTCTTGCCCCGTAAGACACCGCCTTTGGCCAAAATCGTTGGTGCAATACAGATCGCGCCCAGTGGCTTACCTGAGCGTACGACCGAACGCGCTAGATGCTGAGCTCTGGCGTCTTCTGCAAGTTCTCCGGCTCCAGGCCCGCCGATAAACGCGACTCTGTCAAAATTGCCAAGATCGATCTCTTCAAAAGAATATTTGGCCTGCTCAATAGAACCAAATTTTCCGGTACACGAACCAGCCTCAGTGCTTGCCAGCTCAACGTCAAATCCAGCAACAACTAGACCGTCACGTGTGCCTTTCAGCTCGAGATCTTGAAATCCGTCTTTGGCAATGATGAGGAGAGCTTTCATGCGTACTAACCTCGTGGCCCCTGACCCATCTCTTTGATATCCTTGGGAGTTGCCGTTACTTCTTTGATCGGAAGAATCGGGCCTTCTGGAATGTGGATACCAAGCTCAGCGGCGGACTTACCAGCGATGCCAACTGCTGACACTGCTGCTCCTGCCGGTACTTTCTCGGATACTTTTGCAAGGTGGCTGCCGCGGAGCATACCAAGTGCCTTCATGGCGGCTTGAGCGTTGACGAGCTTGTTTCCGGTGCCAAAGCGCTTTGCGAGAACATCTTTAATACCTGCAAGATCAAGCACCACGCGCAGTGGTCCTCCAGCGATGTTTCCAGTTCCTTTGCTAGCTGGCATCAGACGTAGACGCGCGGCTTTGTGCTTCACGTTTACTTCATGCGGGATCGTATTGCCCTTCATCGGAATCTGAATCATCGCACGTTTTGCATCACGCTGAGCTTTCTGTACTGCGATCTGCACTTCACCGGCTTTGCCCGTACCAAGGCCCACTTTGCCCTTACGGTTTCCGAGAACCACAACAGCGCGGAAACGCATGCGGCGTCCGCCTTTTACCACGCGAGTCACACGGTCCACTGCAAGCGTTACGTCTTCGTATTCGCTTGGCTCTTTACGACGGCCGTCACGACGGTCGTTCTTCTTGCGGTCTGGGCGGGAGGTTTTGGCGGTCATGAATCAAAGAAAAAAATCAGAATTAGAATGCAAGTCCAGCTTCACGAGCAGCATCGGCCAGAGCCTTGATGCGTCCGTGGTATTTGCGGCCGTTACGATCAAACACAACGGCGGAGATTTTGAGGTCTTTGGCCTTCTTGGCGATATCAGCACCGACTTTCGTAGCAGCAGCGATGTTCTTGCCCTTCTCGGAGACTGCATGTGCCAGTGTCTTGCCTACTGTGTCATCAATGAGCTGCACCGAGATGCGCATCAGAGAGGCTGTGACAGTGAGACGTGGACGCTCAGCCGTACCGCTGACTTTGGCGCGGATGCGACGCTTGCGAGCTTGCCGGAGTTGGATCTTCGTAGGACGCATGAACGGAGTGAAAAAGTAGAAAGTGCGAAAGTGGAAAGTGAAAACTACGCTGCGCCCTTTGCGGCGGCTGCCTTGCCCGGCTTACGACGGACTATTTCATCAGTATAACGAATACCTTTGCCTTTGTAGGGCTCAGGCGGACGGAGAGAACGAATGTTAGCGGCGACCTGACCGACAAGCTGCTTATCAATACCTTTGATGGTCAGAAGGTTCTTATTTTTTTCATCCTGAATGACTTCAATGCCGGCTGGCAAAGCGAAGTCCACAGGATGTGAGAACCCGAGACTGAGGTTTAAGACTTTACCCTTGGGCATAGCCTTATAACCGACACCGACAATCTCAAGCTTGCGCTCGTGACCAGCCTCGACACCTTTGATCATATTCACAAGCAAACTACGAGCAAGACCATGGCGTGCCTTGGCATCGCCATTGTCCATCACGCGCTTCACACGCATTGTCGAACCTTCGATCTCAACGCTCACTTCTGGCAGTAGCGTGTACGTGAGCTCGCCTTTCGGGCCTTTCACATGCACAACGGAGGATTTCACCTCAACGGTGATTCCTTGTGGGATGGCGATGGTTTTGGCACCGATACGAGACATGGGATGTAAGAAGGGATGAGAGCGGGTCTACGACCCGCGGTTATGCGGGTACCCGCAGTTAGGAAATTGTGCAGAGGAATTCTCCACCAAGGTTTTTCTCGCGAGCTTCTTTATCGGTCAGAAGACCGTTGCTGGTGGAAATGATGGCGAGTGAATAACCGTGCATCAGTGCGCGAATGTCTCCGGCTCCGACGTACTTGCGTGCGCCAGGGGTGGACACGCGCTTGAGTTCTAGTGGTAAACGGTCTGTGCGGAATGTGACGACAACTTCTTTATCGATTCCTTCACCATCAACTGCAGCTTCAGCGACATATTCATGGTCCTTGAGAAGTTTGCAGATCCCCTCTTTCATTTTCGACCACGGAGCACGACATTCGGTACGGCGTCCGTGCTGCGCGTTTCGGATGCGGGTGAGAAGATCGCCGATGGGATCAGTGAGTGGCATAAATAAGGGTTACCAGGAAGATTTTTTGATACCGGGGATATCACCGTTTGTAGCAAGTTCACGGAAGCAGATGCGACAGATACCGAAGAAACGCATGTAACCACCTCTGCGAGCGCAGAGCTTGCAGCGATTGTAGGCACGAGTAGGAAACTTAGGCTTTTTGCCTGCAGCCCGAGCTTTCTTGTGCTCATCCTGTCTCTTCTGCCAGCTGATAACGATTGCGTCGCGAGCCATTTTCGAGTGAGTAACGGGAGTAGTTAGAAAGTAGTCTTAAGGGTGGGAGAGTATCGCAGTATTATGCGTTCTTTTCAATGTCAGCTTTCTTGGCCGGTTTGCGGAACGGAACACCAATGTGCTTGAGTAGTGCGAGTCCACGTTCGTCCGTGCCTGCATTGGTCGTAATTTGAATCTGCATACCGAAGATCTTGTTTGCCTCCGGTGGAGGAAGTTCAGGGAAGATCGACTGATCAACGATGCCGATTGCGTAGTTACCACGTCCATCAAGCTGAGGCTTGAGACCACGGAAGTCACGGATGCGGGGGAGAACGTAGTGCAGTAACCGATCCAGGAAGTTGTCCATTGCCTTGCCGCGCAGTGTGACCATCATGCCGACCACCATGTTTTCACGGATGTTGAAGTTACTGATGGAAAGGCGGGACTTTCGGATAGCAGGCTTCTGGCCGGTAATGATCGCAAGCTGTTCTGCAATGAACGCCTGAATATCTTTGCTACCGTATTTTTTCGTGCTCAAGCCGACGTTCACGATCACTTTCGTGATGCGTGGCAGCGCGTGCACGTTCTTCTCGCCCAACTCTTTCTGGAGCGCAGTTGCAATATCTGTACGAAGCCGTTTCTGGAGAGGGACGTAAGCCATAGATTAGGAACCGCGACCGGCGGAACGGTGGGATGTAATTGCTGCGGTTGGTGCTGTTGCCTCGGGCTTTGCGCCATCAGTACCGACGACAGCATCAGAACCGAAGCCAACTTTCTTCCAGAATGGTGACTTCTTTCCCGGCTTTTCTGCAGCAGATGATGTTTTAGCTGTAGACGTCTCGGGTGCAACTTTGGATCTCTCGAGCATCGTGCCACTTGCCTTTGCGAAACGAGTTTTCTTACCGGTGGCCTTATCAACTTTGTAACCAATACGTGTTGCTTTGCCAGTCTTCGGATCCAAGATTGCGACGTTACTGGCATGAAGAGAGACTTCGTATTTGATCTTCTTACCGGCTTCCTGCGTGGTCTTCTTCACGTGCTTCGTGACCATGTTGACGCCGCTAACGATGACACGATTTTGCCCAGCGAGTACACGCATGACGCTGCCCTTCTTGCCTTTGTCCTTGCCGGCGGTGACGATGACGGAATCGCCTTGAGAGAGTTTCATGGGAGTTTAGAGAACGTCGGGAGCTTGAGAAATAATCTTCTGGTAACCGGCGGCGCGGAGTTCACGAGCGACGGGACCAAAAATACGGGTTCCTTTGGGTTCTTTGTTCGCATCGATGATGACGCACGCATTATCATCAAAACGGATACCGCTGCCATCTTTCCGACGGGTAATGAACTTGGTCCTTACGATGACGGCGCGTTCTACTGCGTGTTCACGGACCGTACCGCGCGGGGCTGCTGTCTTGATAGCAACGACGATAACATCGCCAACCGCAGCGTAGCGACGCTTGCTGCCGCCGAGCACCTTGATGCACATGCAGGTTTTTGCACCTGTGTTATCAGCGACGGCGATGATGCTTTGCTGCTGGATCATGATTGGGCGGGAACTGGCTTCTTGATTTTCTCGGCGAGGGCATCACGATGGTCGCGCTTGGTCTGGAGTTCGATCTCTTCTGTCTTCATTGCAGTCAATCGTGGAGCAGCTTTCTTGAGCTCTGTGACACGGAAACACTTGTTCTTGCTGAGTGGACGGCATTCCGTGATCACCACTTCATCTCCGACTCCGAGATCAAATCCGGTGGAATCAGCCATAAATTTCTTGCTGACGCGGAATCGCTTGTCATACGTCTCATGCATCACGGACCTGTGAACCGTCACGACGACCGTCTTTTGCATTTTGGCCGATGTGACAATTCCGATTTTCGTACGCATGGGTAGAGGGAAGTTAGGTTATGAAGATTTCTTCTTTTTGGAGCCGGTACTTTTTACAGATTTTTTCTCGCTTTGGGAAGCCTTTTTTGGTGATTTCTTTGCTGGAATTTTTTGATCCTCTTCAACTTTTGCTACTGTAACCGGTTTCTTCTCCATTTCTTTGAGCACCATAGCCATGCGGGCGATATCACGCTTGTGAGCACGGTAGAGGCCGGAGTTCTTCTCACTTTGCATTGCAAGACCGAGGCGCATTTTGGCGAGTTCAGCACGCTTGAGCTGCAGATCCTTACGGAGCTCTGGGAGAGTCATGCGCCTGATTTCGATGACGGAAGTTTTGTGCTTCATGATGCGTGTTTGCGAAGGGTCGTAACAACTTTGGTAGTAACAGGAAGTTTGTGTGAGGCCAAACGAAATGCCTCACGGGCTAGCTCTTCTTTAATGCCATCAAGCTCGAACAAGATAGTGCCAGGCTTCACGACAGCACAGTAATACTCAACGGATCCTTTACCGGAGCCCATCGGCACCTCTGGAGACTTACGAGTGATGGCTTTGTGCGGGAAAATACGAATCCAAATGGAACCGGCGCGGCCAACTTCATGCGTGATAGCGCGGCGTGCAGCCTCCAACTGACGTGAGGTGATCTCACCTGCTTCCTGTGCCTTGAGTCCGTACGAACCAAAGGCGATGGTAGCGCCACGTGTCGCAACGCCAGTGAACTGGCCGCGGCCGCGGTGCATCTTCCGGTATTTGGTCTTAATAGGCTGCAACATAAAGAGGGGTCGTTACGCTTTTGGAAGTGAAGTAAGGGCTGCGGACGTCGCTTCTTTGATCTTTTTAAACACCATGCCTTTATACACGTAGACTTGAATGCCGATCGTTCCGTATGCCGTCAGCGCGTGACGCGTCGCAAACTGAATGTTGGCGCGGAGTGTCTGGAGAGGAACGTTACCTTGCTTAAATCCATCACTACGAGCGATTTCAGCACCGTTTAAGCGTCCGGAGATCGAAACCTTGCAACCGACAGCACCAGCCTGCATCGCCTTTTCGACTGCCATTTTGCAGGCCCTGCGGTATGGCATGCGGCGCTCGATCTGACCCTGAATGTTCTCAGCGATACACGCAGCATCAGCATCAGGCGTGCGGATTTCATGAACGTTGATCTCAAATGATCCTCCAAATTTTTTCTCGAGTTCCTTGCGGAGATCTTCAATGGCAGCACCTTGCTTCCCGATGATCACACCAGGCTTACTGCTGTGCATAACGACCGACGTTTTCTTTCCACGATCGATTTCAATCAAGCTCAGGCCAGCTTCTTTATACTTCTTCTCAATGTAACGGCGAATTTTGACGTCCATAAGGAGCAACTCACTGAATTTGCCTTTGCGGGCAAACCAAGTGGATGGCCACGAATGCGTGATTCCGATACGGAAGCCGTTGGGGTTCACTTTCTGTCCCATAACTATAGTGAGGAGGAAGGTACTGAGGTTTTTTTCTTGGCGACTGGCTTCTTCTTTGGTGCTGTCTCTTCCTTCTTTGGTAACGTCGGAGCTTTGCGGTCAGAGACTCTGATCGACGGCTTTGCTTTTTCGTCGGTGGCAAATCCGAGGGTCAGGCTGATGTGGCATAGATACTTCTTGAGTGGGCGAACACGTCCTCTCGCCATTGGCGTACCGCGGCGATAATGTGTGCCTTGGTTTACGAACACTGTTTTTATGACCATGGTTTGCGGATCCTGTTTGAAGTTATGCTCAGCATTAGCAATTGCTGAACGGAGCACATCTTCAACCAGACGCGCAGCTTTCTTATGAGTCTTTCGCAGTAGTTCCATAGCATCTGGCACACTCAAACCACGAACCATCTGGGCAACAAGATTGGCCTTTTTAGGAGCGAGCCGAGCGGAGTAGTGGTGAGCTTGCATGAGAGATTATTTGGGGGCGGGAGCTGTCATCACGGATTTGGCTGCAGGAGCGGCTTCTGCCTTGCTCATCTTGCCTCCGTGGATGCGGAACTTGGTGGTCCAGGAGAATTCGCCGAGCTTGTGACCAACCATCTGTTCTGTCACGTAGACCGGGAGGAAATCTTTCCCGTTATGGACAGCAAAGGTGAATCCAACGAACTCGGGTGGAATGTCGCAGTCCCGAGCCCAAGTTTTGATGATCTTCTTCTCCTGCTTTGCGATCATGGACATGATCTTCTTCAGAAGCTTTGGATCAACGTTGGGGCCTTTTTTGAGTGAGCGTGTCATTGGATTGGGAGATCGGGTCTACGACCCGTGGTGGGAAATTGGGGAGAGGAGGTTCGTAACCTCCTATAGGGTAGTAGTGAGAACGAAAGCGATAGCAATGAGTGGGATAATAACCTGGTACCACATGGGGGATTGGGGGAAAGCTGAACGGTCAGCTCAAGGAGTGTACACTAGTCTGTTCTACTTTTTGGCCTTCTTTTTGATACGGCGGCGAATGATGAGTTCATTGTTTGGGCGATGTGGTCGACGAGTCTTCACACCGAGTGCGTGTTTACCCCACGGAGTCTTTGGGTACTTCAGACCAATCGGCGAGTGTCCTTCACCTCCTCCATGTGGATGATCCACAGCATTCATAGACTTACCAAGCACCTGTGGCTTCTTTCCGAACCAACGGTTACGTCCGGCTTTTCCGATGGAAATAAGGTGATGGTCAGGGTTACTGACTGTACCAATGCTTGCGTAACACTCCTGACGAACTTTGCGCATTTCACCGCTTGGGAGCTGAATGATGGCAAACGGAGCATCAAAACCGACGAGAACTGCACTTGCTCCAGCCGAACGGACGATTTTACCGCCACGGCCAATCTGGAGTTCGATATTGAAAATTCGGTATCCGACCGGCACGTGCAGAAGACACATGCGGTTACCTGGCTTCACTTTCGTGCGTTCGCCGCAGACAACTTCATCGTCGACCTTTAGTTCTTCGCAAGCAAGCATGTAACGCTTCTCGCCATCAATATAATGAACAAGAGCGATGTACGCCGAACGGTTTGGATCATACTCAATAGCAGCAACCCGTCCGATGATCCCCTGCTTATCGGTCTGCTTGAAGTCGATTTGACGCAGTAAACGCTTATGTCCTCCGCCACGGTGACGAACCGTCACGCGACCCAAGTTATTACGACCTGAAATACGCTTTTTGCCTTTGGTAAGGCCTTTTTCAGGACGCTTCTTCGTCAGCATCGAGAAGTCGGCGATGCTCATCTGCCTTCTCGCGTTGCTCGTTGGTTTCTGCTGGATGACGGGCATGTTAAGAGGTACGGAAGGTACTCAAATCAAGTTTTTTACTCTTCTTAGCCAGACGAACAAGCATACGCTTGCTGCGGTGACGCTTCTCCATCACTTTGCCCTGCCCGACGATACGAGTCTTCGGGCTAATGCGCATCACGCGCACAGAGGCAACTTCCACATCGTAGAATTTTCGGAGTGCGTTTTTCACATCGATCTTCGTGGCGTTTTGATCCACTTTCAGGACGTACACACCTTCCGTCTTCAGGCGCTCAGCCTTTTCGGTGATAACCGGGCCGATGATAACAGAGGAGAGTTCCATGGATTATGCGGTGGCTTTAGGAGATTTGGCAGCTTTCTTGGTGGCAGGCTTTTTGGAGGCAACTTTCGTCTTCGGAACTTTTGCTACTTTCGGTGCTGCAGAGGCTTTCTTCTCTTTGTCAGCAACAACGCGAGCTTCGTCTTTTTTAGTGCGCTTCTCGGTGACGCTATCGCCTTTAGCAAACGTGTCTTCCGCTACTTTCACAGCATCTTCCATGAAGATAATGTACTTGGCATTCAAAAGATCTTCCGGATTCATGTACTGTGCGAAAATGGCTTTCACACGAGGAATATTGCGCGTCGCAAGTTCCAATCCGCGGTGTCTGCCGGCAGTAATGATGACGATACGACGGCCGAATTCGACGGGAAGTTTTTGGAGTAACGTCATGAAGTTCTTGGTCTTCGTGTCCTCTGGATAATTTTCGAGTCCGATGATGGCGCCTTCTTTGGCACGGAAAGACAAGCAGGAAAAGAGGGCGGCGCGGCGCATCTTCTTCGGCATATCTTTGGTGTAATTTACTTCGTTACGAGGTCCGAATGATTTACCTCCTCCACGGAGGAGTGGGCTACGGAGAGCGCCACGACGAGCGTTACCGGTGTGCTTCTGGGCAAATGCTTTTTTGGTGGTACCGACGACCTCACCGCGATGCTTGACGTGTGCAATCGGGTGACGGCGGTTACTGAGCTGACGAACGAGTGCCAGGTGCATGAGACCTTTATTGATCCTCGCCTCGAACAAGCGAGCTGGGAGCTCGAGAGAACCCTTCTTGGTACCCGTTGCTGTAAAGAGGTCGATTTTCATGATTATTTCTTAGGAGTAGGTTTAGCGGCAACTGCTGGCTCTAATGTGAGGTAGACGAGAGATCCGTTACCGCCCGGAATCGGGCCCTTGATACCGATAATTTTCTTTGCAGCATCGTTCACGAGGACTGCGCGGTGCTTGAGTGTGACGGTATCCGTACCCATGTGTCCGGCCATGCGCTTACCAGCGTGAATACGACCTGGCCACGTTCTCATGCCTACAGATCCAGGCTCGCGCTTAAAGTGAGAACCATGTGACTTGGGGCCTCCTGCAAAGTGATAACGCTTCACGACACCCTGGAAACCTTTTCCCTTACTAATACCTTTTACTGTGACGAGAGACTCGAGTGGCAAAGCCTCGACTGTCAGCTTGGTACCGATCTCATGACCTTCTAGAGATTCAACCTGAAACTCTTTCTGGTCATTATGCTTCGTAAGTTTATTGCCTTTGCGTGTCTTCTGAACGTACTCGCCAACTCCCAAAACGACAGCCTGGTAGCCATCTTTCTCGGTCGTTTTCGTGCGCACGACTGTATTATCTTCCACGCGTAAGTACGTCACAGGCACTGCTTCTCCGGTTGGGAGAAACACGCGGGACATGCCGATCTTGCGGGCGATAAGGCCGAGGGCCATAGGAGTGCTTGGAGGTTCCATCACATCTGCTTACCTCTATAAACACTGGGGGCAGATCGGAACGTAAGCTTTTCTTTCGAAAGCCGGTGCACTCTACAGACCTGGCTGGATGAACGTCAAGCGAAAATCACCACTAGACACGATCGCTAAGAAAATGACTTACCGAGTAGCTTCCAATTTCTCAAGGACAGTCTCAAACGCCTTGTAATTGATAGTACGGTTCTCTCGTAGAGAGACGTATAGTTTGCTCAGAAATGCAGCCTTGTCTGGAGACTGGTCATAGAGCGCTCCTACTTTTTTTCCAAATTCCGTACGCATCTTCATGGCACTCCACTTCCATCCTAATCCCCAATCGCCTGTGTACGTGACAAGATCAAGCAATCGTGAAATCTCAAGACTACGAATCGCACGTACAAAATTCAGGTCACCAGCCAAAGGATGACCCTGAAGTGTGTAGGGCTTCATAAGAGTCGAGCGAATTACTTCTTTTTCTTCTGTCGTGAGTGCGTCAAGACTCTCAAAATCTAAGGTAATATCATACGCTTTTTTTGAACCACCTTGTTCAAGCTCAATGTGAAAACGATCTGAGTCTCTTGGAGCGAGAATCGACTCCTGTGATCGATCAGCACGTATATTCGAAGAAAAATTTGGTGCAAATAATTGCACGTGGATAGCTCCAATTGTTGCTCGAAATAACCCTCCTTCTTCACCAACAGGTGGTATATAGGTGAGATCACTTGATGTTTCAGATTTTTTTAATGCATCGGATCGTAATTTTTGTTCAAGCTCAAGAGCTTTCTCTCGCTTTGGACGTTCTGCTTCACGACGCTGTTCTTCTTTCTTTGCTTTCGCCAAAGATTCTTTCTGCATATTCTGATCATCAGCGGATCGATCAACGATGCCTTTCTGTAGAGCAGCAAGAATGTCCTTTGTTCCTGGTTGCGAAAGAAATTCACGCCCATTCCAAACGCGCGTTAGTCCTTGTTCTGCGGACTGCATGTTAGAGGTCGCTGAGGTAGCAACCGCACGCTGTGCAACGTATAAGACTGGAGCATCGCTGGTGAAAGTCGTAGGATCTCCATACACAAATGTCGCAAGTGCCGAACGTGAACCACCTAGATTTTTCCCTTCGAAGAAAACGCCAAGGATTTTATCCTCAGAAAACTCCGGACCACGTACGCTAGGCGACGTCATGCCTTGAAAAAGTTTCGCGATGCGATCGTGCTCCGCAGGATCAAATCTGCCTGTATCAATATGCGTGAAGACGAGTGGCTGAATACTGGACCGCGCGTTTGTACCGTACCATCCGCGCTCGTAGCGACCAAACGAACGAGGCTGGCGTTTCGACATAACGGCGATCCCATCTTCGCTGATCGATCGTCTGAGCTGATCTTCGGCGACACCTTCTGAAAGTTTGGACTTAGGATCAACGGCAGATCGAAGATTGTTGGCTGCGTGTAGCGTCAAAAGATAACTATGACCGGGGTCTATCCCTCGACTATCAGGAGGAGCCCAGAAGCTTTTGGTTAATACGTCTTCTAATGTTCGACCTTCATAGACTCTTCCCTCCTTCTCGGTGGTCGTCTCTACAAGAACTTCTGCATATCTTGTTCGAAGAATAGGATCTTCAATATATGTCGAAACTGTAGCAAGACTCCCAAGATCAACGGTGACATGGTTACTATTTCCTACGACAACATCAAATGTTGTTTTAGTCTTACCAGCTGTGCTCAGCTCATTCACGCTTCTAGCTTCTTGCATTAATTGCTCAATAAGAGTTTTTTCTCCTTCAGGGATGTCTTTGATCGAAACACCTAATACTTTCTGCTCCGAAAGGAAGGCCAAGGCTGTTGCTACCTCGGTCATTGCATCGAACTTCTTCTCTTTATCAAATCTAAGAGCAAGAGCTCGCAGTTTGTGAACGTTGGACTGATTTTGGTGTTCACGATACAGGACAATAGCGCTACGGCATGCAGAACGAATCTGAAGAAGAGTAACGGTGGGCGGAACAATGAATCCGCCGCTATCTATATCAAGCGCCTTTGCAGCATCCCATTCTATCCCTGTTTGAGAACGAAGACAGAGTGAAAGGAGAGGTAAGACATGAGAGCCGAACTCACCTGCAAAAAAGGCATCGATTTGATCGGGGGTTTCTAAGTCTCCCATCACCTCATTCAACATCTCGGGGGCATTTGCTCGTAGATCACTCATAAGAATCGCAAAGAGCATCTTCTTCGCAACCTCTGACTTATCTTCATTGGCTGAAAAAGGACGCATCATATCTGAAAGCATCCAACTGGAAGCTCCTCGAAGCCAGTCATACTCACTCGTTCCCGTCGTCTTTTCAGTGCCAATTTTTGTGAGAATCCAGGGCGGAGCGCTCTGAATAAATGAACGCATTTTATCTTGCTCATACGCAGCAGCACCAAGGCGCACAGCGCTTTCAATGCCAATAAGAACAAGACCTGCAGGGCCCATTGCGGCCCGAGGGCCCATCCAAGCAAGAGAAGCAGTCGCAATAACACTCTGCGCTACTCGTGTGTTTTGCGCGCTAATGCGATCATCGAATGCGTCCCCAACCTGAGCTAATTGCTCTTCCGCAATAGAGAGATCTATTTCTACCCCTGTCTCTGTATGTACGAAAACTCTCTTCCTAGAACCATTCGATTTCTCTTGAAATTGAGCACGGCTCGTCAGTTCATCCGCTAACTGATCGAGCTGACTGAGCATACCACTCATCACCTCTTTTTTATCTGCACGTCGCTCCACTCCTTCTTGAAAATCTTCATATGCCGTGTAACCGTGTGCTGCAATATTCCCAACCCAAAGAGCATTCCCTGCTACTCCTGCAGAACGGATTGAGCGCATCATACGACCATTTCTTACTGGCCTCGCTGTAAGCATGATTGCTTCTTGCGCAGTGACGTTACCACCATTTTTCAACGACTCGACTACCTGAATATATTCAGTGATGCCGTGTTCCGCTGACTGCAGTAAAGCAATCCGCTCTAATGCAGTTGGAGCAGGAGGCCCCTTGGAGAATATAGAAGTCAATTCAGCTTGTATTGCGGCTAGATCATTAGCCGCAGGATTTAATACGAGAGATTGTAAGTGAATCGGGTTCGCTCCGCTCTCCGTCCACCGTGCAAGATTTTTATATGCTTTTACATGATATTCACCACCAATGTCCCTCATCCGCTCAAGGATGGTTTCAAATTTACTGTATCCCTCTCTCATGTTCTCCCAATGATATTCAGGATGTATCAGCTGATGTAATTTTTTTGGACTCAGCCCAAGTGGCTGATCTGCAGCCTTTTTTAAACGTGAGGCAATAGCACTTGGCTTATAACTCCCAAACCATGCTTCATATGCCTTGCGCCCAGAAGCCGAGCCAATCCACAAAAGAGGTGCGGTCAAGCCCATTGTCAATTTTGGTGATTGGGTGAGAGCTGCCAGATATACTTCTAGACCATTCTGAAGGGGCTCTTTTGCAACGCCAGCCAATTGCTGTGCAATATTTTTCACTGGTTCCCTCAGAACTTTACAAGCCTCAGCAAGAGCCTGTGGCGAGACAGAAAGAGCTCGCGCAACATCCTCGAGAAATTTAGCCTCACCCAAAAGATCAGTTGTCATGCTTATAAGCACCTGATTCCTGCGAGTCTTCAGAGATGAAAGATGTTGATTCGTTCCCGGAATACGCCAACCAATATCACGGTCTTCCACAAGATTGAGAATTTCAAATTCCTGAGCCATGAGACCACTGGCTTGCTCTAAAGGCTGGCCTCCAGCCATCATGCGTCTGTACAAGAAAAATCTCAATACTTGTTCCACAGTACATCCGCGAAGGTAACTATTGACCGCTTCGATATTTTCGTCTTGATGATTACTCCACTCACGATCTGGAAGTACGCCATGAAAAAGTGGAAGGTATACAGCTCCGCTCTGCGCCATAAACGGAATAATTTCACGCAGAGCTATACGTGCACGAAGGCTACGAAGCTCTTTCCGAGCCTCTGTACGCTCCTTTTCAATCTGGATTACTTCTTCAGGGTTTTTAGATGCTGCTAGACGAATATCAATGTCTTGGATGCGATCAATCAGATTATCAGTAGAAACCAGAGGTTGACTCTTCGTGGGATCCAAAAAATCTGCAACAGTTTTCTGGAACATACTCTCATGTTCGGCAGCAAGGAAAATATCCTCTGTCGACACATCACGTAAATCTTCAGATAGGGTTAAGCCTTTCACGGAAACATCAAGAATGCTTTTCGACGTTTGCAGAGCATCACTCTGACGAATGTCGGTAATAAATTTTTTAAAATCAAACGTACTAATACTCGGAAGATCTTGCAATCCTTCCGAAAGATTCTTAAAGATTTCCATAGAACTTTTCATCTCATGAATGAAAGTCCCGACAGGAATATCCCTAAATGCTGAGAGAGAAGAATTCTTGATGCGAGCTGCTTCATGACGACCTTCAAGTTGCGTACCGTACTTTGCAAAAAATCCAATCATCTGAGAAACGGCTTCAAGATATCGTTCACGCTCCTGTTTTTCTGTAGCTGTACTAGGGATCAGTGCAAGAATTTGAGGGTCATCCGGATTTTTTAGGGCACCCTTTTCAACATCGTATACATCAAGAACTGTACCAATTGTCCACCCAGATTCACACATACGGTAAAATACGGTGGGCCCAGTGCTATTTGTTACTTTTGTCAGTATGTACTCAAGCGTTGCTGCAGACGTAATCTCAACGACTTCTTTCGCCACGTCTGATGCAGCAATTTCTGTTGCTTTTGCAGACACCGTTTCCAGAGCGGTGGGAGGAGTAACACTTTCCGTAGTGCTCTTTTCTGATTGATGAAGACCCTCATATATCGCCGTCGTCGTTGTTTCCATCTTACTTACTGCTGCATCAGCTACTTTCACTGATGCGTCAGCTATGCTTACTGCTGCATCAGCTACGTGAGTCACTGTATCTTTTACAGCTTTTTCCCCAGCTTGAAGCTTGTCGACAAACGAATGGGCATTCGAGGACACTTTATACAACCCGAAGAGCGCTGCAGCACCTCCAATTGCCACTGCTCCACCAATAAGGATGTTTCTGAATATGGACTTCGACTTTTCCACAACAGTTTTCCCGACTTTTTTCGCACCAAAGACAATTCGATACGCAAGATAGCCAAGTAATCCAACACCAACCAAGCCACCTACAGCAATCCCCCCAGTCACCAGTGCTTGCTTCGTTTCAGCGGATGGCGATGGAATATTTTCAATAAATGAATTTACTTGTTCCCGGAAAGAAGAAAGCTGTGAGGACGTATACGCGAGAATAGCGTCTCGCTCTTTACTCGATTTCAAAAACGCAGGTAGGCCAACACCTTCTTTAAATTGCTCATTAAGTTCTTGCCATTGGTTACGCGTAAATGTGACTGTCTCATTTTTAAAATATGTAACAGCATCTTTCCCACTCTCTACGGCAACTGCCATATTCTCCAAAAATGTTTGGATCGTGGAAGGCTGTTCTGTGAGGACTTCTACCGGAGGAGCCATGAAATATACAGAAAAGAATAATTTAGCTCAGTAAACCTCTGACGACGGCTGCTGATGTTTTCAGTCCAATTTTTGCAACTCGCCCAGCTATATATCCTCCCGTATTAGCTACTGTTTCCACACCACTCAAACACGTGGCCAAACGGCTACGAGAGTGGTCGCTGATTGTCGTAATCTTTGGAGTCGCAGTCTCTGCAATGTTGTCAGGTAGTGTATTGAATTTTCCCATACAGATATGGAGAGTGAAGGAATCTCTTTATTATACTACAAAAATCATTTTTTAGAAAGTGGATGCGAAGACCAAGCCACATTAATCTTATTTCTGTACACTGCGTTTGATTTCCCGCATCTGAATCATGGATCCCGTCCGCTTCGAAAAATCCCAAAAACTCCGGCAGATGAACCGTATTCCATATGCCGCCAAGTTTGAGCGTAGCCATATGCTGAAAGCCGGCCATGATGCGAAGGACGGAACAACGATGAAGGTCGCCGGACGCATCATGCTGTTTCGCGAGATGGGCAAACTGACGTTTGCAACGCTTCAGGACCATACTGGACGTTTGCAGCTTGCGTTCCGCGAGGAGGAATTAGGCAAAGAAGAATATAAACTTTTGCAAAAACTCATCGACCTCGGGGATTTTGTCGGCATTACTGGTGAACGTTTCACGACACAGAAAGGTGAACCGACAGTGAACGTGAAAACATGGACCATGCTCAGCAAAGGCCTGCGGCAGTTGCCTGAAAAGTGGCATGGCATTAGTGATCGTGAAACTCTGTATCGCAAGCGTTATTTAGATACGATGAGTAACCCCGAGTCTCTGGGACGCTTTCAATTTCGTTCAGCCTTTATCAGAGCCATGCGTGAGTTTTACTGGAGTCATGGATTTACGGAAGTTGATCTACCGGTTCTCGTCAATTCTGCTTCCGGCGCTCTTGCGACGCCTTTTAGTACACATCACAACGCGCTCGACCTCGACGTTTTTCTAAGAATCGCACTCGAGACACATCAGAAAGAATGTCTGGTTGGCGGTTTTGACCGAACATTCTCTTTGGGTCCGGTCTTCCGAAATGAGGGCATGGATCCATCACATCTCCAAGAATTTACGATGTGCGAACACTACGCTTCATACTGGGATTACCAAGATAATATGCGTTTCACCCAGGAAATGTTTTCGTCACTGCTCATGAAAACACTTGGCACCATGAAAGTGAAGATCCCGGACCGAAGCGGAAAGCTGATCGAAGTTGACTTTGGGGGTGACCCTGGCGGCCGAAGCCTTGGCGAAGGCTGCTGGCCGAGGCTCTCTCTTCACGATGTTATTTTGCAAGACTGCGGCATTGATTACGATTCGTGCAAAACCGCGGGAGCCCTGAGGGAAGCCATAAAAGAGAAAGGCATCCAACTGGAAGTGGATACGACAAATCTCGGTCGTGGTAACTTGATTGATCAGCTCTATAAGAAAGTCAGTCGTCCGAAAATCGTCTCACCAGTTTTCATTACAAAACATCCGATAGACCTCTCGCCTCTCGCGCGCCGTAATGACGAAAATCCCGATATCACGGATCGGTTCCAGCTGGTTGTTGGTGGATGGGAAATCGTGAATGCGTACAGTGAACTCGTGGATCCAGTGGATCAGGCTGAACGCTTCCGAGCCCAAGCTAATGCCAAAAAAGGTGGCGATGCTGATGCACACGCCGAGGATGATGAATTCATCGAAGCGCTGGAATATGGCTGCCCGCCATGCTCGGGCTGGGGAATGGGAGTGGATCGGATCATCGCGCTACTCACTGCGCAGGAAAACCTGAGGGACGTGGTGCTGTTTCCGATTATGAAACCCCAGCACTACACTGCAAAGGTAGAGCCAGTTCAGATAAAACTAACTGTGCCATCAGTCACTCCAACATTTTCTACTTTGCCATCAGCCAACACTGAACATCTTCTCCAGCACGCCGACTACGGCCATCTCTTACCTGCGGCACACGGCCTCATCGAAACTCATACCGTCCAAACCAAGGCACATCTCATCGCCACTGGTGCCGCTATGGAAGCACTGGCTAGGAAGTTTGGTGGCGATCCACAGACATGGAAAGTAGCCGGCATGCTGCATGATCTGGATTGGGATTCACTGCAAAAGGATGCCGAAAAACACTGTGGTAGCACGCTAGAACAAATGCTTGCGACTATCAAAGCTCCTGCAGAACTTCTGGCAGATATTCGTGCGCACTACGCTCATAAATATGGCGAGGAATATCCGCTGAATACGATGCTCCGAAAATGTTTATATTGCGTCGATGAACTCACCGGCTTCATCATTGCCGTTACATATGTTCGGCCAAGCAAGAAGATTGCAGATGTGGAAGTAAGTAGTGTGAAGAAGAAACTGAAAGACAAAGGCTTCGCGGCTCAGGTGAGCCGGGAGCAGATCAAAGAATGCGAGACGCTTCTGAATGTCCCGCTCGATGAGATGATCGGGATTACTTTGGAGGCGATGAAAACTGTGAGTGGTGATATGGGTTTGTAGGCAACGTCTACGGCTGGGTCTAGGTAACTATTGAGATTTCTCAAGAATTTTCGCATGAAGTCCGGCAAGCGTTAGTTTTGACAACACTGAGAAGGGGGCTTTCCCATGCTTCACAATGTTAACACCGACGACTCCTGTACGAACAATATTCGATGTCGTCGAGGAAATTTTTCCAGTGGCTTGTCCTGTCTTTATAACCATACCAGCTCCTGCTGTACCTGCAATGATGATTGCATTCAGCGCCACCACCCCACCAATCGACTCCAATAGATCAAATGCCTGAACATGATCCAGCGAAATATTGCATGCAGTACGTGAGAAAGAGATCAAACCAGTGACAATCTCATCAACCTTGCCTTGGCTTAGAAGCGTCTTAATAATGCTACTACTTTGTCGAATGCGACCGCTCGCCTTTTCATTAAATGGAGCAGTTACCACGTCTCCGACGAAGTTGGACACTCCCCTGACACTTCTCTGTAGGTTTGTGGAAAATCCAGACTTCGAAAAATTCTGAATGGCCTGCACGAGCAACGGATACGTTTGAGATTCAGTAAGAACAAGAATGCATGAGGCCATGTCCTGAATTATTTTTTGTGTAGAAGCGGGAGGAACATCCTGTTCCTGCACACCGAGCATGTGTTTTTGCACATATGCCACAGCCGCTTCCCTTGCACTGCCCTGATCCCCCCGAGACAGGGGCTCCAGGATACTCAAATGACCAAGAATATTACCAATCCCCAATGTATCATTCGTCGTACGGTTCATTCGTGCTTCATGAAAACGGTGACACGTCGTAGGATCAGCATTGTCATCGAGGAATTGCTGTAGAAGATCAGCCGAGGATTCATACATCGCCGTAAAAATTTGAGCCAAGATTGCATCTTTTTTCTCTACATCCGAAGCACTGACATACGAAAGTAGCAACCCCGCAATCATCTGAGATTTCTCTGTAGCGAGTAAAAAAAGATCCTGAGAATATGTGTACGACAATTCATCGGGAATCTGATCAAGAATTTTGCTAGAAATAGCTTGCAACTGAAGTGCTAGGGGAAGTCCCGTCAACGTTGTAATGTCATCTATTTTTTGGACATCTTCTTCGGACTCCGTTGTAGGCTTATCATCCCGAATCACTTCCGACACTCCTCCGGCTACAGCGGTTCCAACAATAAGATACTTTAAGCCTGTGAGGCCAAGCTTTGCCCCCTGCCAACCTACACGTCCAACAACGGCAGCACCTCCACCCACACCCAGTGTAGCGAGCGCCACAATTCCGCTGATGGTCACAGTTTCCGTCAGATTTATTGCTGCTTGCTCAAGCTCAAAATGGCTTGTGTCCATATCAACCTTGTTTGTCGTTTTTCGTACCCGACTCACTGCAGCTATGAGATCCCGTGCACGCTCTAGAGCTGGAGGAATTGCGTGCAGCGCAGCCTCAGCTTCTTGCATCAACGGAATACATACATCCTGCATCGTCGACACTTTCTGACGTGCTGCATTGATCTCAATTTGATAAGGATTTGAAGATGTGAGAGTCCTTACGAACTTCCCAAACCAACCAGAATATTCCCGATCTTGGATGGCTCCAGAAATAACTGACTTTTCTCGACTGATGACATTCTGCACTTGCTCGGAAATTTCCGAGAGTGCTAACTGCATCTTCAGGGCCGATTCGCGCAAAATCTGCTCGGCCTTCTCTTGAAACTGGGACTGCAATTTTTTGAATTGTGAGCGGAACGTCTCCACATCTTTGATCGGCTTTTCACCAAAAAATTCCGTAAAAATACCTGAGCACATAATGCCCTGACCCGGTATGCAGAATACTGCACCATGGGCGGGATCAACATTTCCCATTATTCCATTGATTTCAATTTGCTGAGCAATAGTAGATTCCAGTAGTGCCACAACACTTTTTGATTTCTCGCATTCAGGACTTCCTGCCTCGAAACCTTGTACGTGTGAACGCGCATTCTGCACATATTCTTTGAGACAGAGCAGGTGATCAACACTCGTTGCAGGATTTTTTTGCAGAAGAACACTGGCAAGTGTTTGTATATCCGTAGAATCCAGCACAGACTGTGGCAAAGACTCTTTGGATTTTTCTGAGGGCGAAAAAGTTGTGACCAGCTCGTCTTGGTGCGCCATATGCTTATGAGAGTCTACGGACGATTCAGCGTGACCCTTGAACTCCGGCGCTTCGTACGTCAAACGGCGCTCACGCGTAGAATACTCGGCTTCTGAAATGAAATTCCTCATCTTGGAGGGGTGGAATTAGCTTCTTACGAAAGGATTGTTATTGTGGTTTTTAGTAGACATGTCGGTATGTGTATGAGTAGTACTATATATTATAGCAAAAAATTGATTTTTTAGCAATATTGCGGTTTTTCGGAATGGGACGCCAAGACGCCGCCCAAATTGACCGTAAATGTGCGATGAAGGGAGTGGCTGAAAAGTTGTGGCTATAAACTCTACAAGCGCTCTTTCTTATGCGGAGTATTGTTGATGTCGCTGTCCCTGAGCCTCGAGCGCAAAATCCATAAAATAGCGATCGAAATATTCGGCGGAAGATTGCCATGTATTCGATCCCGCTAGGAAGTCACAGAGACATTCCCTCAGTTTACAAAGCTCACTCAGCCTTTTGCTATTTTTCGGGTCTTCTATCGTAAGGTCGATTAACTCTATCATTCGGTCAAAAGCAGGGCTTTTATCAAAAGAGATACCGCGTACTTTTTCTTTCGCAGAGCGACCAAACTCAGCGCCGACGCTCGCAAGTTGAAAAGAGATGCTCCTATCACTCCACTGCCCAGAAGTAGATTCCTGATGAAATGTAGGAGTGACCATCGATAGTTATGGAAGGATGAATGAACGAGCAAGCTCCAGTACCTGAGAACGAATGCTGTCATCGGTGATGTCACGCGAACGATTATTTTGCCATGGACGAATATTGATCATCGAATCGACTTCTATGAGCAGGTCATCAGATTGTTCTGGATGAATATTCACACCCCAGAGATCTTCCTGCAACGATCCATCATGCAAAAGCATTTCCTCGGCATCCGCATGCATATGCGTTCCAAGAGCTATCACACCTCGTTTGAGGTCAACAACAGCCTTTACCATGTCTCCATAGCGTTCCTCAGCTAGTTTCTTCAGAAAATCTCGTGTGACTGGCTCGGTAATAATCGATGCAGGAGACATGTTGTGATTATACCGTATATCGGTAGTCGCTCATGCCAAAATATATTCTTTGCCACGCTCTGGCATCTCAACGTCTACTTTCATAGCTACCGCGCTGCGTTCGGCCAATGCAAACATGCCGCGTTCTTCTCCGTGCACCAGATATAAGCCCTTCAGGCCTGGTAAGGCTTGAATGAGCTTATCTAGATCATTCTTATCAGCATGGCCTGAATAAGCATTGATGTACTGAATCTCGGCTTTCTTGCGAACCACTTCGTCAAAAATTTTCACGTCCGTGTACTGCGGGTCGATAATCCGACGGCCAAGTGTATTTTCAGCCATGTAACCAACCGCAAGGAATGTATTTCTGGGGTCAGCCAGTTCATTTTTCAGGTGATGACGAATGCGTCCGGCTTCACACATTCCAGAGCCAGCCATAATAATCATCGGACCACGGGCACCGTTGAGGTCTTTGCTCTCATCAACACTTTCGGTGTAACTCACGAGTGAAAACTGGAACGGGTTATGAGCCTTGCGCAAGAACCGGTCAAACATGTCTTGGTCGTAACATTCCGGATGTTTCTGGAAAATACCGGTGACGCGTGAGGCGAGAGGAGAGTCGATAATGATCGGAATCGCTGGAATTTCTTTAGCGTCCCAGAGCACATGCAGTTCATAGACAATCTCTTGTGTCCGTTCGAGTGAGAAAGCAGGAATCAGGACTTTACCACCACGAGCCGCCGTCTTGATGATGACATCACGAAGTTTGTCTTTGGCAGTCAGAATGCTGTCATGCTCACGGTCACCGTATGTGCTTTCGCAGATCAAATAATCTACTTTTGGCATCGCTTCTGGGTCCCTAATAATCGGCAGCGTCGAGCGGCCAACGTCACCAGTAAAACCAATGCGCGTTGTCTTGCCTCCATTCTCAACTTCAAGAAGCATCATTGCAGAACCCAGAATATGGCCAGCCTCTATGAATGTGCAGTAGATGCCCGGAACCACCTGAAACCTTTCATGATAATTCTTCCCCACGAAGAGTTTCATACATTCGGTCGCATCCTGTTGGGTGTAGAGAGGACCGTGAAATGGCAACATCGATTTTTCGAGATGACGGCGATAAAAATCTTCATCTTTCTCTTGAATATAACCGCTGTCCTGCAGCATGACTTCGGTCAGATCTTGCGTAGCGTACGTGCAGAAAATGGCACCTTCGTAGCCTTTTTTATAGAGCAAAGGAATACGACCCGAGTGATCCATATGCGCATGTGAGAGCACCATGGCATCGATCCCTTTTTTTGCATCAAAGAGAAAACTTGAGTTCTTGGCAGCAGCTTCACTGCGCCGGCCCTGGAACATACCGCAGTCTAAGAGAATAGACGTATCGCCAATCCTGAGTTCGTGGCACGTACCCGTGACTTCTCTAGCTGCGCCGTGGGAAATGAGTTTGATGTCCATACGTGTGCGGAATTTATTGTATCCCTACCGACTGCAGTAGCGCTAACTTTTCATCTTCTGTCAGGGCTCGAACTGCTCCTAGTTTCATCGTGTCATCACTGAGAGTCATGATGCGAACACGTCTCAGAGCTTTCACAGTGTACCCGGTCTGCTGAAACATACGCCGCACTTGGCGATTTTTGCCTTCAGTCAAAATCACGCGAGCCCTTGTTGGTGCGATTTTCCAGCACTTGAGTGGTTTAGTCTCAGCACCATCCATCGTGAACCCCTCTTCAACTTTTCGGCAAACTAAAGGGCTGATCGGCTGGGCGGTTTCCACTTCGTATTCCTTCTCATGATTAAATTTAGGATGCGTCAGCCGATAGGCAAGCACGCCATCATTCGTAAATAGAAGTAGTCCAGATGAATCTTTATCAAGCCGACCGACGGGAAATACTTTGCCCCGGAGTTCCGGAGGTAATACATCACGCACTGTGCGAGTTCCTGCACGCACGGTCTGATTCTTTAGCTTTTCATCTGTAACGCCTGCGCGCTCAACGTTGACAGTCTCAACCCCTACAAGCTTATTCATCACGTAATAGAGCATTTTTGTGCGATCTTCGAGAACTTGGCCATCAACCTCGATTGTATCGAGGAGTGGATCGGCTTTTTGGCCAAGAACCGCTGTGACGCCGTTAACCTTCACTAAGCCCGACGTGATGTACTCTTCAGCCTTTCGGCGAGAAGCCAAGCCGCGCTGTGAGAGGATTTTCTGCAAACGTTCCTGCATAACTACATTATAGCGTGGAAGAGCAAAATAACTGCGCCATAACTTGAAACGGACATCGTGGAAGTAGAAACCGTTGAGGTAATTTGATCTCTCGGAATAAAAGCAGATACGACAACGAAGCGCCTCTATATGGGGCGCTTTCTATTTATATGTCTGACATCAGCACTTAGTCTTGGCACCGACCTACTCTTGCGCGGTGGAACCGTACTACCATTGGCGCACCTGAGCTTAACTGCCGTGTTCGGAATGGGAACGGGTGTTTCCCCAGGGCTATAGGCACCAAGACAAAATGCTGATGTAAAAAATCAATCAAGAATGACTATGTGAGCATGCAGGAAGAGTTCCCGCATGTCCACGTAATGCCCGCGTTAATGGGCCATGAACAGCACGATAATGAAAATATATGTTCAATCTCCCGTTAGTGCTACTCGGCTGAACACATTGCTGTGCGTACACCTGTAGCCTATCTACCTCGTAGTCTACGAGGGGGATTATGGGGATAATTTATCTTGAGATGTGTTTCCCACTTAGATGCTTTCAGCGGTTATCACTTCCGAACATAGCTACCCTGCAATGCAGCTGACGCTACAACAGGCACACCAGAGGTTCGTTCACTCCGGTCCTCTCGTACTAGGAGCAACTTCTCTCAATTATCCAATCGATCACGGAGGATAGAGGCCAAACTGTCTCACGACGTTCTGAACCCAGCTCGCGTACCACTTTAATTGGCGAACAGCCAAACCCTTGGGACCTTCTCCAGCCCCAGGATGTGATGAGCCGACATCGAGGTGCCAAACTGCTTCGTCGCTATGGGCGCTTGGAAGCAATCAGCCTGTTATCCCTAGAGTAACTTTTATCCGTTGAGCGACAGCCCACCCACGTGGTAAGGACATATAAATATGTCCGGCTGCCGGATCACTATCACCAGCTTTCGCTTCTGATCGACATGTTCGTCTCACAGTTAGGCCCACTTGTGCGATTACACGACAACGCCGATTTCCATCCGGCGCTAGTGGACCATTGCGCGCCTCCGTTACTTTTTAGGAGGCAACCGCCCCAGTTAAACTGCCCAGCAAGCAATGTCCGTGTGGCTGTAGAAATATTCTAAAACAGTCCGCCCTTCATTAAAAAAGGCAAACCTAGAATGCTTCTAAAGCCACACGTTAGCGACATCGGAACACAAGGGTGGTATCTCAACGGCCCCTCCACCGCGGCCTAAGCCACAGCTTCAAAGGGTCCCACCTATCCTGCGCATGTAAACCAATGGCGCAATGCCAGCCTACAGTAAAGCTTCATAGGGTCTTTTCGTCCTACCGTGATTCACCAGGCATTTTTACCTGGTCTGCAATTTCACCGGGCCTTGCGTCGAGACAGTACCCCCACCGTGATACCATTCGTGCGGGTCGGAACTTCAAATGTAGGTTCCCGCCGGAGGTTAACCGGCGTCCCCAGCTCAAGGCTGAGGCGCACATACCTATCGATTGCTCGATACGTTTGTTTTTTAGCGGCGAAACGAATGCATCGCCCCCTACATCGCTGCAGGGATCGGACTATATCATCTCCGCAACAAGTGCGGAGCGTGGCGTGTAGTCTCTGAGGGTTCCACGGCATAGTCCTTTCGGACGAAGCCGGGTCTTCCCTGCTGATTGTCCCCACTCTGTACCTTTCGGCATAAGAGATACTGGGAGTTTCCAGCAAATAGCCACGTTGTATCACTAGGTTTAGTACTTTCGACGGATTTCTGTCATTGAACTTCGCTATGAGAAAATCTCATAGTGATGAAGATGTTTTAGGACTGTATTAAACACATACTTATTCCTTAGTGCTCCCGATTTCGCGGGATTCGGGCAAGCGTCGTTAACCGACCACCCGACAAGGAATTTCGCTACCTTAGGCTCTTTGTTACACTTCCATCCGAGATGAAAGTGACATGGACATTTCTGCCATGTTCTCGCTGTCGCCAGAGAGTTCGGACTGTAACATCACCCCTTCGCTTTTTGCAGGAGTGTTCGGCGTTCAGTCTCTGAGGAGTATCTTTTCACGATTCTATCCATGGTCCACTTTCTTCCCTTCCCCATCTGATTAAGATCGAAAGCTATACTCACAATCTTTTGAAAGCCTTTCCAATCGTAATGAGCTTTTGTGTGCATAAGCTCAACGGCTGACGTAAAAAGTGTGAATGTTTCGTGCTTCACCAGAAGAGGATATTTCTGAAAGAAAGGAATGATGACCTCTCGCATATTGCGCATTCCATGCACTGCATAGGTGAATACGTTATACGGTGAAGTTTTTCTATGGATACCACCCCTGCCAAAATGTTTCGCGGCAAGTTCGAGTATCCATTTGTTTTTCTCGTGCTGGTACAAATAGAACGATGGATCTATCTGCCAACCAAACTTTGCGGTGGGATGCTTCTTGATTGAGATACAGAAGCTACCCTCACCATCTACAAAGCCTGTGAGATACCAAGGAAAATTTTTGCTCTGAGCAAATTGTGAAAAAATTCTTTCCTGCTGATTGTCTGCACTGGTCGGATTTTCACTCATGTTCTAAAGTGTACACTCGTACACCTATGAACACAAGTACCGCCAGATACTCAGGTATTCCAGCATATAGCCAAATTTTGTAACGGCCACAAATTGTTACGATGTAACAAATAGGTAGTTTTACAACCGTTATAGTTACGGCCGGCGTTCGCTAGGGCTTAGATCGAAGGCATACACCCTCTCACGTGACCTTCTAGCACTGGCCAGGCATCAGCCCCTATACATTGCCTTACGGCTTCGCAGGGACCTGTGTTTTTGGTAAACAGTCGCAGGGACACCTTTCGCTGCGGCCCCATATTGCTACAGGGCAGTCCTTATCCCGAAGTTACGGACGCTTTTTTGCAGAGTTCCTTAACGCAAGTTGTCCCGATCGCCTTGGTCTACTCGACCATCCCACCAGTGTTGGTTTGCGGTACGGTCTCGCACATCTCTCAGAACGACGGTTTTCTTGGAAGCTGAAACACTCAGACTCTACCTCCAGTAAAGGAGGTGATCGATCGACGCTTAACTCTAACCGGGGATTTGCCTCCGGCTATTAACGTTTCGCGTTTTCTACGTCCAGTCAATGCAGACGCTCTGGTGTTCCGTCTCCGTCACGCCCTTCTTAGATTGTAACCATCCTTCTTCGCCGACATACCTCTCCCACTCAACATTCGTATCCCGCGGGAAGAAATCCCGCTCTCTATCATGTGATAGGGAACAAAAATGCTCAGTGGGAGAAGCAGAGGCCAGTAAAGCTTTCAAGCTACTCTCTTTGTCGATCTATGCGAGGTGCAGGAATATTGACCTGCTGTCCATCGGCTACGCTTTTCAGCCTCACCTTAGGACCGACTAACCCCACGCCGATCGACGTTGCGTGGGAAACCTTGGGAATTCGGCGGGCAGGGTTCTCACCTGCCTTGTGGTTACTCATGCCAACAGTCTCACTTCTATCCGCTCCACTCGACCTTACAGTCGGGCTTCACTGCTGAATAGAACGCTCCTCTACTGCGCCCTAAGCACGCATGCTTAGGACACTCGCTGCGTCGGTGAACAGTTTAATCCCGTAAATCTTCGGCGCATCATCGCAATCGACCAGTGAGCTGTTACGCTTTCTTTAAAGGATGGCTGCTTCTAAGCAAACCTCCTGGTTGTTTATGCGATAATACTTCCTTTGTTATACTTAACTGTTCTTGGGGACCTTAGCAAACGATCTGGGCTGTTGCCCTCTCGACAATGGCACTTCGCTGTCACTGTCTCACTCCCGTGACTCTTAAAGACAGGTATTCGGAGTTTGTCAGGACTCGGTAGGCCTAGAAGACCCCCTTGTCGAAACAGTAGCTCTACCCCCTGTCGTATATCACGAGGCTGTTCCAAAAAACATTTCGAGGAGAACCAGCTATCTCCGGGTTCGGTAAGCTTTTCACTCCAACCCACAAGTCATCCCAAAGTCTTGCGACACTTTATGGTTCGGACCTCCAGTTATCTTTCGATAACCTTCATCCTGCTCATGGGTAGCTCACCCGGTTTCGGGTCTAGTCCCAGCGATAAACGCCGTATTTAAGACTCGCTTTCGCTCCGGCTTCGGCTATTGCTGCCTTAGCCACACCGCTGAGAACTAAGTCGTTGGCTCATTAGGCAAAAGGAATGCTGTCACCCCTTGCGGGGCTCCAACTCGTTGTTCGCATCGAATTTCAGAAACTATTTCATCCCCCTTTCGGGGTGCTTTTCACCTTTCCCTCACGGTACTATCCGCTATTGATCTCTCAACCTGTTTAGCCTTGGAAGGTGGTCCTCCCGGATTCGGGCCGGATTACACGTGTCCGACCTTACTCAGGAACATCTCGCCGTGCGTCAACATTTCGACTACCGGGCTATCACCGTCTATGGCCGACCTTTCCAGGTCGTTCGTCTATGCGTTCACAATCGGTTTATGAGAGTCCTACAACCCCCACGAGCAAGCTCGTGGGTTTGGGCTTTTGCCTGTTCGCTCGCCACTACTAGGGCAATCTCTATGTTTGATTTCTTTTCCCCTGTTACTGAGATGTTTCAGTTCACAGAGTATACCTTCCCGCGTGAGCGGGATCTAAGACTATGAAGTCTAAGGGGTTTCCCCATTCGGAAATCTTCGGCTGGTAGCGCCTGCCTAGCGGCTGACCGAAGCATATCGCAGCTGGCCACGTCCTTCATCGGAGTTGAGAGTCGAGGCATCCATTCGATGCGTTGAGTAACATATATTTTCGAAACTTATACTTATTCATCCCGCTTGCGCGGGATAGAACAGGCTAAGTGAAATTGTGCTGTTCACGTACCATGACGCGGGCAATACGTAGACACGTACCGCACACGCTAGGTGTGAACATGAATCAAAATTGATTGATAATGCCAATGCTTTCAATGAGCGCGGGTGGGAAGAGCGACCGAACCCCACTCCGTTCCTTGCGGAACTTCGCGGGGCAAAAAAAACGGGCGGCTCGCGCGCACCCGTAGAATCACGACCCAGATCGGGCGAATGATGCTACGGGTAGGTGCGGTTAAGATGCATAGTGCTGAGGCATTGTACTCACGGAATAACACGGGTCAAGAAGAAAAAAGAGGAAAAATGAGGGAGAGGAAAGATAGGGGGGGAAGCCAGAAAACTAGACTCTCAGCATGAGCATTTCTAGGCTAGAACTTCCTTTGATGATTGCTACTAATGTTTATTATCAGCAATATTATGAATTTCTGCATTTACCAGTCCTTCCAGAACTGTTAATTGCTCATCAATTGCTCTGCCAATTTGATTACGATCGTACGGGGTAATATCCCTCGCTCCTGGGGAATTCACGACCCATTTTTTCCATACCAGCATTATAAAAATTCCCATCAATGTATTTCTGGTAACGTCATCACTAACAGCTTCAAGCCTACATACTAGCTCTTTAGGTTTCCGCAATGGCCGTTCTGAATCAAAAGCTTCCATATGCATCTGAAGTAAGAAAGAAAGGAGCAAATGCTACGTGCGCATCATTAGTATTTCAAGGACTCGCTGTAGATAAATGAAAAGGTTACCCAAAACCTTCGGGTAGATACTAATTCGGTTACCGTGTTGCCCTATGACTATGGCAACCAAAAAAAGCATATTTCAAGAGCATTTGAAGCAGTGGCTTTCGGCAAAGAGTGACAGGAAAATGC
>CALRGQ010000012.1 GCA_943357915.1 Candidatus Peribacteria bacterium | reverse complement strand
TTATAAGCAAGCAGTTGAGAAGATCGATAAGCTCGTTGACCGTCAGCTACTGGAAGCAACACGCATCCCCGAAGAGCTTTTCACCCGAAAGCTCAAAGAGCTTGATACAGAGAAAAAACGCTTCAACAATTTGATTCAGGACTTCGATGCATCAGCTTCGCAATGGACAGAGGACATCGTGAACGAACTGAACTTCACGCTCCATCTTCGCAATCGCTTTGAGAAAGGAAACCGAGAAAAGCGCCTCGAAATACTTCATCGGTTGAACCAGACTATACAACTGCGTGATGGAGTGCTGGATTTCCGCATGAAACCAACGTTTTCCGCGCTTGCTAAGGGAAAACTGCGAATGCAACGTGCTTTAGGGGCTATACAACCGCTTTCTTTGCTCGATAAACCGCTTGTAGAGGTAGATGCGGGCACTTTGAAGAAAGTTCTTTCTGTATGGAGCGGGTAAGGGGAATCGAACCCCTGTCTGCGCCATGGCAAGGCGCCGTACTACCATTGTACGATACCCGCGGAGAAAAAGAGCTACTGGATGCTACCGAAGTGCAGGAGAAGAGGCAAGGCACACGAAGAAGCCTTCAGTACGGTTTTATGCCGATGACATCGGCATGTCTCTCTATGTCTTTTCGTAGTGCCTTTGTCGCGTTCAGGAAAAACAAGACGACTGCGATAATGACCGAAATGTCATCGAGGCTGCCGACGAGTGGAAGAAAATCCGGAATGAAGTCGATGGGCATGAGTCCGTACACGACTCCGGCTCCGATGACTGCTTTGGCCGAAAACGGTGTTTTTTTGTGGAAGAGAACGGCACAGGCAATTTTTGTTTTCTGCCAGAAAGTGAGTGGGCGGTACGAAGTCATAAGATCATTCTACACTTGCTTTCATAGACCGCTTGTACTAAAATAAGTACGTATTTGCGTACTTAATAAATTTATGACAACTGTTACCTACACTGCCTTCCGGCAGAACCTGGCTCACTATCTTGATAAAACAGAACAGGACTGTGAAGAAATTGTGGTATCCAGAAGCAAGGGCAGGAATTCGATCCTCTTATCGTTGGACGACTTTCTTTCGTTGCAAGAAACCGCGTATCTTCTTTCTTCCAAGCCAAACCGAAAACATTTGGAGAAATCTCTGCGGGAGGTAAAAGCCGGTAAGACCGTTCGTTTTACACCCTAAGGAAATGCTGGTGGAATTTACGGAGGCGGCATATGCGGACTACCGATGGTGGAAACTGAACGATCCCAAAAAGTCCCAGCGTATCCAAAGCTTGCTTACTGATATACACAATAGACCTTTTCAAGGCATAGGTAAGCCAGAACCGTTGAAGTTTGATCTTCAGGGCTATTGGTCTCGCAGGATTGATAAGACGCATCGTCTTGTGTATTCGGTTCACGCTAAAAAAATTATGGTTATCTCTTGCCGCTTTCATTACTAGATTTCTTCTTGGGTTTCTTTACTTTCGGCATTGGCAATGCCGCAGCAGTGATTCTGATGAGTTCTGTGAGCCACGTTCTGTCTTCCCACCTATCTTCTTCGATCAGAAGAAAAGATTTCGAGCCTGGGTAGGGCGGAGCAAGTTCGGGATTGTTTGCAAACAATGTGCCGACGTCGGTTGGCTTCACAAATAGCTTGTCATCGCAGATCAGAGCAACGACTTTTTCATCACAATACAGCGCATACTCGCCGAACATTTTTCGGTTCCGCACACTGCCCGCATCGGAGACCTGTTCCGTGAGAAAATCGGCGGTTGATTCTTGGGTAGCCATTCGACGTGAAGGACAGACTAGAGTATACCATTCGGGACTTCCGTATCGTTCATGAAAGAAAAATTGCTCGCAAAGGTGGATGCACTGCTTGGCAAAAAGCAGGATGATGAACTACGGCGAGTTCTTGCCAGTCAAGATTTCCACGTTCTTGCTCAGGTCATCGATAGTTTATCGAACGGTAAGCGCAAAATTTTTGCATTACTTCCTCCTGAAAAACAGGCTGAGGTGGCGCTTGCGCTCAATGAGGACAGCAAAAAGCGTATTTTTTCACGACTGTCCGAGGCAGTGGTTGCGAGATTCCTGCATTTTAATGATGAGGATGATGCAACCGATATCCTGCAGTATTTGTCGGTCACGCGACGTAATGCAATTCTTCTTTCCATGAAGGAGGATAAGAGACGAAAAATAGAGAAACTGCTTCGGTTCGGGTCTGAAACGGCCGGTGGTCTGATGGACTTAAACTTTATCGTCGTGCGACCTGCGCTTGCATGGAGCGAGGTCATTGAACACGTGAAGAAACATGTGGAAGGTAAGCGTGATATGCCGACAGTGTTGGTTGTAGGTCAGGACGGAAAAGTGGATGGATTTATCCCTGAGCGCGTCCTGCTCTTTCCTCCGCAGAATGCCAAAGTGATCGAACAGATGATTCCGCTGATGGTTGTCTCTCATACAATGGATCGTGAAAACGTCATGCACGTCATGTCCAAAATGCGTTCTGAAATTTTGTGTGTCATCGATGATACGGAACAGATTCTCGGAATTATCCATCTGCGTGACCTCATGAAAGTGGCACAAGCGGAAGCCACGGAAGACATTTACCGTTTCGCGGGTGTGGACGTGGATGAGCATGCGCTTGATCCAATTTTCAGTAAAGTGAAGCGCCGCTACAACTGGTTACTCATTAACTTGCTCACGGCATTTTTGGCATCATTTGTTGTGTCACGGTTCGAAGGAACGATCGCAAAATTCGCGATTCTCGCCGTCTACATGCCGATCGTCGCTGGACAAGGCGGCAATGCCGCCACACAAGCCTTGGCCGTAGTGGTTCGGGGATTTGCACTCGGTGAACTCAGTTGGTCTAAGGCCAAAAAGGTGGTCCTGAAAGAAGCCTGCGCCGGTACGATTAACGGCGTCATCACCGGAACGTGCGCCGGTCTCGCTGCCGTCATGTTCAACGCTCCGCCGATCCTCGGCGTTATTCTTGCGGCGGCTATGATCATCAATCTTTTTGTTGCTGGATTCTTCGGTGCGCTGATTCCTTTTGTTCTCAAGCGTCTTAAGATCGATCCTGCAGTTGCGAGCAGTGTTTTCGTGACCACAACCACCGATATCTGCGGTTTCTTTGCTTTCTTGGGTCTGGCAGCGATATTCATGCATTGAGGACGAGAGCAAGAATCTTTGTTTTCGTCTCATCTAAATGTTGTTTTCTTGGCTTGTCTGTGGTAAAATAATGAGATTTATGTTCACTATTTTTTGCCGCCGGCTGATTCTCTGCCTTATCATGGTTTTGGCTCTTCATATCGCCATTGTCGCGGTGGTACCTGTGACGCCCGTTTTGGCAGCATGTCCGGTTGATCAGCAGCCTTGTCCCTCTGCACCTGGTGGCTGTATCAGCGAGCGTCATCTCTGTATTTTGGAGCCACTGCCTGGAGGCGTCAAATTTATTCCAGCTGGCGGTCCGCCGATGAGTGCTTTTTTCACCTATATCAACCGTGGTGTATGGCAGTGGGCGTTTACCATGGGTGTTGCGATTGCGGTTCTCAATGGCGTCATTGGAGGCTTGCAGATCGTGATGAGTAATGGTGATACTGGCAAAGTGGATGCCGGAAAGACGCGTTTCGTATCTTCGACGATCGGACTCCTCATGCTCCTTCTTTCTGGAGTTATCTTGAATTTTATTAATCCTGACATATTTCAAATTAGCTTATGAAGAAATATTCTTTTCTATTTTTGGTCGCATGTGCACTCGCTATGGTGCCGTATGGCGTCGACGCTGCGCCGAGAGATATTTGGATTTACTGTGGGGAGTTACCGGGCTGTCCATCGGGATTTACTGAACGTTTTACCAATGTGCTGACGTTGCTTCTGACGCGGCTCCCAAACTACGTGTATATCCTTGGTGTTCTCTTCATCATGATCGGCGGCGTGTATATGGTTATCAGTACTGGGGACACTGAAAAAGTGACGAAAGGAAAAAATACGATCATGTGGGCTGTTATCGGCATATTTGCCATGCAGTTTGCTGAGACGGTGGTGACTCGAGTGATTATGGGAGAAGTGCTCTCCAGAAATTCGGGTACGGATCTTATCGAGTCTCTCGCGTATACCATCATCGATGATATTTTATTGCTTCTCTATAGCGTTCTTCTTATCGTCGCGGTGATCAGTGGCATGCGAATGGTGCTTGCGCTCGGTAAAGATGAGGAATTTACAAAGGGCAAGGATGGTCTTTTCTGGGCCGCCGTTGGAGCGATCATTATCAATCTCGCACAAGCTATCGCGAATGCATTTCTTCTACCAAACCCCTAATTCTGCACATGTTGTATCGTCTACTTTCTCTGGTCATCGGCATGGTTCTGCCTTCCGTGGCTTACGCTCAAGGATACCGTATCACAAGTACCGGCTGGAGCTGCATCGGCTTTCTGTACTGTGGTTCTGCAGATAATGCCGTCACGGTGATCACAGGTACGATTGTGAATGGCGTTTCGGCGTTCATCGTTGCGCTTGCCATCGTCGTGTTCTTTTACGGTGCTATTCGGATGATCATCTCGCAGGGGCAAGAAGGCAAAGAGGCCGGCAAGAAAGCTCTCATTTGGGCATCTGTTGGGTTGGCTGCCGCCCTTCTTACCTCTGCCATCCTCGAATTCGTTACGGGTTATATCTATTTTCTAGGATCGTAGAAAAAGAGGGTTTCTGTTACTCTGATGATGTCCCGTATGGCTCGTCAGTATATTACAACGGCTATTGATTACCCCAATGCGGCTCCGCATATGGGTCATGTGCTGGAGAAAGTTCTCGCGGATGTCTGTGCGCGGTGGTTTCGGTTACGGGGTGATGATGTCCGGTTTCAGATCGGCACAGATGAACACGGCATCAAGATTCAGCAGACGGCTGATAGAGAAAAATTGTCACCGCGCGAATTGGTGGATCGCAATGTGCCGATGTTTCAGAATCTGTATCAAAAACTCGGCATTTCGGCTGATCTTTTTATACGTACATCTGATGAGAATTTGCACTGGCCGACGGTCATAGAACTCTGGAAGCGGCTGGAGAAAGCCGGCGTGCTTGAGAAGCGTACATATACTGGTTTGTACTGTAGTGGTTGTGAACGGTTTCTCACGAAGAAAGATTTAGTGGATGGCATGTGTGATATTCACAAAGTGAAGCCGCAAGAAGTGAAAGAAGAAAATTGGTTTTTCAAGCTTTCAGAAGAAACGGCGTGGCTCAAAAAACTTTTGAAAAAAGACTACAAGATCATTCCGTCGTTCCGCGAGAACGAAACGATGGCACTACTTGAAACCGGTCTCGATGACGTATCTTTTTCGCGACCAAAAAGTAGCCTCAGTTGGGGCATTCCGGTCCCGGGAGATGAAAACCAGACGATGTACGTGTGGTGTGACGCACTCACGAACTATATTTCTGGCCTTGATATCTTCGGTCTTGCAAAAGAGGCTAGCCACGCGAAGCTCACCGCAGGTAGCGAAGTGTGGTGGAGCAGTGCGACGGTTACGCATGTCATCGGCAAAGATATTGCTAGGTTTCACGCGCTTATCTGGCCTGCGATGTTGAAGCATGCTGGCGTCCGTACTCCTGATCAGCTACTCATTCACGGGTTTCTGACGAGTGAAGGTCAGAAGATGAGTAAGTCACTTGGGAATGTCGTGAAGCCAGACGAGGTTTTGGCGCATTTTGGTGGCAATCCGGATCCACTTCGGTTTTATCTCAGTCATGAAGTTCCGGTCGGGAATGACGGAGATTTCAGTTGGAAAAGAATCGATGAAGTGTATGTCTCCAAGCTCGGTAATCAGCTTGGGAATATGTTGAACCGGGTGCTTGTGATGCTCAAGAAAGAAGATACGGAGTTGATTATTCCGAGTGACACCGAGAACGCGGCTAAAACGAAGAAACAGTGGCAAGAATTCGCTGAAACACTGAATACGTTTGATATTCATGGTGCCTTGCAGCAGGTGATGACGGCAGTGGATGCAATGAACCGAGCATTTAATGCCGCAGAACCGTGGAAGCTGAAGGGCGCAGAGAAAATCGAAGCACTTTCGAGATTTGCAGAATCTTTGCGGCACGTGTCATTGATGCTTTTGCCATTCATTCCGGGAACCGCACAGAAAATCAGTGTTCAACTGGGTGTTCCGTATGCCGGAGCGATGCTCGAAAAAAGTTTTGTGATCACCGAGAGCATGAAACAGTGGGGCGCTATGAAAGACTGGAAGCGAGTAGGTGAGCCGAGCATTCTGTTCCCACCGCTGGAGAAGGCTTAGACGCTGCGGCGTGATTGTGGTATCATACAGTCACTCTCAGAAGCGAGATCCCGAAACTAGGCTAGAACGGCTACGGTGAGGGGAGGAGCGAACGAGAGACCTTACTTCTTTTCTTTCATTTTTATGTTTGATCCCATGGCCGACCTTGCGAGTCCGGCAGGTAGTGATGATCCGCTTGCTCCTACGTCTAACTTCGGTGCACCTGCACCTGCGTCGCAGGCTCGTCGCCCATTTCCGGCCGGAGCTGGAGCTGGTAGTACTGGCGGCAGTAGCCGTTACGGTGAGGAGATTCATTCCATCACTATTCGTGCTCGTCAGCGGACGTTTTATATCGACTTGAAGCAATCCGGCAACGGAAAATTCTTCAAAGTCTCCGAGAAGTCCCGCGGCGGACAGAAATCAACGATCGTTTTTGACGTTGAGGATTTGCCAGCGATGATTGCGGCATTGCAGGAAATGCAAACAAAGATTTAGGTTTGGTAAGAAGGGTAGGATTGGTAAGGAAAACAGTATCCTTACCTTTCTTACCTGATCCTACCAATCGTACTTCTCTTATTCCGTTGGCAACACATATCCATTAATCACCGGATTACTTTTCATCGTCAGATACACAATCTTCGCGGCTTCTGCGCGAGTAATGGGGTTACTGGGCCGAAAAGTGCCATCGGAATATCCACCGATAATTTCATGCGAGGCGGCGGCTCTGACGTAGGGGGCAAACCATTCTGAGGCTGGTACATCAGAGAACGAAACAGTTGCAGCGTCAGGGAACTCTTGGAGGTTTGCAGCCAGGCTGAGGATCTTCAGTGCTTCACTGCGGTTTACCAGTGCGTCTGGACGGAACGTGCCATCGTCGTAACCCGTAATAATGCCGTAGTGCACTGCGCTGTAGATGAGTTTTCGCTTCAGGGTGCTGTCCGCGTTCTCATCGGACGAAGCGTTTTTCGGAACGTCCGTGAATGTCGTTTGTTCCCGAAGAGCAGTTGCATGAATTTTAGAGCACGTTGAGAGCATGACCATTTTTAGGAATTCAAATCTGGTGACAGGCTTATCGGGATTGAAAAATAACTGAGTATCGCCAGCGACTGCATATCCGCGAATCACAGGCATCATATCCGGAAGAATCAGCGTGCTACTGAGACGAGAGACGATCGTCAAAGCCCAGTGGTTCTGCATATCTGAAAATTCCCGCGACGTTGGTTCATAGGAAAGACAGGGATTTTCCTTAGGGTCGGCACCGGAATCCAGTTCCGTTTTATCATCGAGTCCATCCCGATCCGTGTCCGCTTGTAGCGGATTCGTGCCGCGAACTAGCTCTTCTGCGTTTGTCAGGCTATCTCCGTCAGGATCTTCTGTCGTCATTGGTGTTGCCGAATTTTTTGAGAGTCCGGTAGCGGTTTCCCATTCGTCAGGAAGGTGGTTTGCATTCGTATCGATCTGATATTTGGAATCAAGCGGAAATGGATCCAGAGGGTCAAGAATGCCGTCGCCGTCTGTGTCCTTATTCTGCGGATCGGTTTTCTCTTGGGCTTCAATGCCATTCACCCAGCCGTCACCGTCCGCGTCGTACGTCATATCATCGGTCGGATCCAGAGGGTTTCTGCCTCCAGCTACTTCTGTACCATCAGCTTCACCGCCACCATCGGTATCTGCGTTGTAGGGATTGGTCTCACCGGCATCCATCACATTCGTGCCATTGACGTCTTCCACGTCATCGGTGATGCCATCGCCATCGGTATCGGCGGTTGATGATAGTGCAAATGCATACGGAACATGTGTCGTCAGCAAGAGTAGCGACAGTAGCAGAGCCGTTTGTCTTAGGCGCTGGTTCACGAGAGAGTTTTGTTACCGCGCATAAAATCACTGCCACTCATGGGCGTGCCACCGGCTGGTTGGATGCGAACGATTGTTAGCGTTGTTTGTTCAGCACACGGTACGGTCAGATCTCCTGACTCCAGCGTTGTTTCCAGGATTTTATTGGTACCGATCGTCACGCCTGGCCACGGGGTCAGAGCCCGTACCATTCGGTCGATCTGGTGTGCCGTCATTGTTGTTGGATCAGCGATGCCGTCAGCCTTGCTTAATTTGCCGCAGAACGTCGCCTTTTCATTTTCCTGAGCGGTTTGTTGTAACGGTTTTTTCAAAGTTTTTACAAGCAGCTCTGCGCCGATCAATGCAAGTCTGTCATGCAGCGTAAGGAAAGTTTCACGTTGTGTCAGTGGCACGGACATTTGCGAGAGCATTGGCCCCGCATCCAGCTCTTTTATCATCCGTTGTACCGTCACGCCCGATTCGGGTAGACCGTGCAGGATGGCGTGTTGCAACGGTGTAGCACCGCGGAGCAGTGGTAAGAGCGACGGATGGACGTTGATGGCTGCTTCCGTTGGCCAGTCCAGAATTTCTTGCGAAAGAATTTGGCCGTAGGAAACGACGATCAGAAAGTTGGGACGAGTGGTTAGTGGGTAGTGGTTAGTGGTTAGTGAGTTGATCTTCTCGGGCTGAGCGATTGGGAGTCTTAGTTCTTGCGCAGCAATTTTGATTGGCGAGGGTGTCATAACTTGCTTTCTCCCTGCGGGTTTATCAGGTTGTGTAATGACCAGCTGTATCTCGAAATCAGGATCAAGTGCTAATGCTTTAAGGCTGGGGACCGCGAATGCGGAAGTTCCGAGAAATACGACGGATTGCGGTTTGGTCTGAGGCATCGGAAAGTATTGTAGGTGAAGGTAGATGAAGAAGGTAAGAGAGGTAGGGGAGGTAGGGAAGGTAGGGTATGCTTTTCCCGTGAGTCATCGAAATATTCAGCTCTCCGGCATTCTCAGAACCCTTGTAGCCAAGTTTACAGTACAGATTCCACCGGATACTGCACTCGGCGTCAGTATCACCGAGGTGAAGTTAAGTACTGATTTGCAATATGCCGATGTGTACGTGAGTGCCATACAAGGACTTCCAGAAGCCATCGAATTTTTGAAATCAAAAACTGGTGCAATTCGTAAAGTTATTGCCAGTGAAGTAAATGCACACTCAGTGCCAACAATGCGTTTTCGGGCTGATAACAGAGGTGAGAAGGCAGATAAACTGGATCGGTTGATCGAGTCGTTGTGAGCTTTTTATTGAGTCGCTTTTTTGTAGAGACGCAAGATTTTGCGTCTCTACAAAAAAGCGAGAGGTGATTACTTTTTTTCACTAAGTAGCATCTCGTCACAAACATCGCTCTCAAGGAAGTCCATCCGTCTTGAGCCCATCTGCGGTCTGTCTATACTCGATCCCTTATGATCGAAAAGGTTCTCGTAGAACAGGCACTCGCAACCTTCGCAAAAGCAAAGCGGCTGCGGTGTATGTGCCATCGTAATCCGGATGGGGATGCCATTGGTTCCATCACCGCCATGGCGCAGCTCCTGGAAGCACATTACCCGGACACTCCGGTCGAGCTTTATTGCGTAGATCCCTCACCTCCGACATTCGGTTTTTTGCCATTCGTGCACCGCATCAAACATGATCTCAAGCCCGAAGAAGGCGACGTCTTTATTTTTCTAGATTCTGCAGAACCGAAACTGACGGAGTATCATGAAACTTTGCCTCAGATTTTCCAGCCTTCGCCTGATTCGACGGGGCTACGGCCGGCAGGTGGAGGAGAATGGCCTTCGGTTTGTATTGATCATCATCCGACAAATACTCGTTACGCAACCGTCAATATCGTCATTCCCGAGGCGTCTTCAACGTGTGAAATTCTCGTTGATTTTTCAGAAGGCGCAGGTTGGCCATTAACTCCGGACATAGCAACATCACTCCTGACCGGCGTATATACGGATACCGGTGGACTGGTTCACAGCAATACGACAGCACGCGTGTACCGGACCGTTGCACGTCTTCTGAAGGCCGGAGCCAGGCAGCAGCTCATCGTGCAGCAGGTTTTCCGTTCAGCCAAAATTTCTACTCTCAGGCTGTGGGGACGGGTGCTTGAAAAAATTTCGATCACGCCCGAAGGTGGCGCTATTTCGGCGCTGACCGAAGGGGACTTTCTAGCGACAGGCGCTGACTATTCGGAACTCACTGGCGCAATCGATTACGTGAACGCGGTGCCGGGTATGAAATTTTCACTCGTTCTTGCGGAGCGTGCAGGCAAAGTGAAAGGCTCGCTTCGCACGTTGCGTGACGATGTCGACGTCTCAAAGATGGCGGGAGCGTTTCAGGGTGGCGGACACAAGAAAGCGGCTGGATTTGCCGTGAGCGGCAAGCTGGTTCCGGAGGTGAGGTGGAAGGTGCAGCAGTAGTCAGTGGCTAGAAGCTTAACCTAAGTGAAAGCACGCATCATGACTTTATGCCTTATGTAAGCCATTTATCAATAAAATAGGAGAGATTCATCATCTAGAAGGTATAATCCCTCTTTCGTACAGGTATATGTTCTATTCCTTGATGCTCAGGAAATAACGCTCGGATTTTTTTCACGCACAAACGCATTTTTTCATCTCGTTCTTCAGCTTCTTTTTCGTCGTCAGAGGCCAACCGACCGAAATGAGGAAATATGCCTATCAATCGCTGTTGAGGGCTGAAGTGAATGGCAAAGTGCATATCAATAGAATTATGAAGCATGATATTCGTTGTACTAGCTGCGGGATCATGCCCATGCACGAATAGAACAGCATCAGAAGACCATTCTCCCTCCCTATCAGGTCTGACACCAGATTTCATGAAGAATTTCGCTGCCTCTCTTCCTAATTTCAGAAAATCTGCATTGTCAAAACCGTCTGAGAAAACCACGTTGAGATTCAAATCTGGGTCACTCAATCTAGCCGCTCGCACTTGCTGATCTTTTGTCATAACAATCTCTTTGGGGGGATCCGCATAGAGAATCTCTCCAAGCGCATCAAACAACTTTCGTGCGTCGATGATTAATGAGCGAACTCTTTCATCGATGCCCATTTCAGCTTCTAATTGATTGGGATTAGGACCTATTTTTATTCCACCGAAGTCTCCTTGGTCGATATCACAGATCACATTGCCAGAATACTCAAAGCGATCTCGACTCCCCGTCTCAAGTGGATCTGTCCACTCTCCTTGATTATAAGGAGAAAGACTGATGATTCTATCTACAAACATTGCGTGAACTTTCTGACACACCTTTACAAAGGCTGAATGATTTTTACCTATGTAATATGCACCTAAAGATAAAGATGGGTCTAGCGCTCTTATTTTCACGTCATCTACAGTAGACATATGTATAATTATACTACTAAATCTAATATATATCAACATACTCGTAGTGCGAGATTCAAGACTTCATACGACTTAATCTGCATTATCAAGGCTAGAAAACTGATTCCTCCCTCGAAACCTCAACCTCATCCCAAACCCAAACAAATATTGCATTATGACTACATTTGATATACACTATTTGCATGTCTAAACATCCTACAACCGTTCGGCTCGATCCAGTTCTCTACAAAAAGGTGATCGTCGAAGCGAAGAAGACAGGTCTTAATTTCAGCGGCGTTGTTCATCTTCTGCTCCAAGCGTTCGTACGAGGTACGGTTCATATTGGGGTTACTCAATACCCTGAGAAATATATTGAAGCTCTAGAGGCTGAATCTGAGGAATTGAGCCGTCTCTACAAGGCGAGGAAAGTAAAAGGATACAATTCATCACAAGAGTTATTTGGTGATATTCTTAAGGGGTGAGACATATTATCCTTCCATCGCACCGTTTCCAGAAGACACTACAAAGATTTTCCAAGTCTGGCAGAAAACATGTTATTGAAGCTGCTGCAGAAGTGATTGATCTCCTTGCGATTCACGACACTCGATCACTCTATATGTTACGTATCCGATGGAGAGACCATGAATTGAAGGGGAACAAGAAAGGAATTCGTGAGCTGCATCTGGGTCAAGATGTATTACTGTTGTACGAAATTGACGCGGAGCAACGTATCATCAAGCTTCTCGATATAGTCAGTCATGAAGAACTGAAGAAGCAATGACAACTGCCTCCCCCTCCACCCTCATCTCAAACCCAAACAAATGGTAACCTAAGGGCAAGCACGCACCACCTTGACAAATATAGAGATAAATACTATAATAAATGCATGAGAACACAACTCCTTACGTCTGACGTATTAATCCGCAACCATTGGAATTCCGTTGAAATATCCAGCGATCCAAGTGATGCAGTTTTGAATGCATTTTCTATAGCAAACATTGCAAAATTGGCAACTGAAACAGGTGTTAATTTAGCAAGTTTAGGTATCGACGTTCCTCGATTTAATGAAATGCTAGCTACAGTAAGAACAAACCAGATAGCTGCTAAAGCTAATTTTTCTAGACCATATTCAAGTACTCAAATTGCAATTAAGTTAGTTGATCGCCAAGGGAAAGTTGAGGAAGCAAAGACTTTGTGGTCGATAATAAGCGATAGAAAATTCGAAAGCTCGGGGGCTCTCCTCACTCAGCTTTCTACTCTCAAAAGATTAGTTAGAGATCATAAAATCACCTTTGAAGAGAGTGGTATCACTTCAAGCAAGCTCAATGAAATTATTAAAGCATTCCCTGATATGTCTTTTCATATTGCGCAATTTGATTTTCGATCACAAGAAACTATAGGCAGTTTAGCTGACAATTCTACTCATCCAGAAAATATTAGTATTGCAACACCTGAAATACCAAATTATATATGTCGCCCAAAAAATATGACGCAAATTTTAATGAATAAAATATACGATATAGGTGATTTATTTGCTCAACTGAAGCCATCCCAGAAACTCATTCTTGTGTACGGACCAACTGGCTTTGAAAAATTCATACATTGTACATCAGTGGAAGATGTCGCATGGATATATAAGAATTGTAATGGAGCAACTACACATATTAATTGGTATATTGGTGTCGACTAATAAATCGTACTCAGTGAATCAATCTTCTTAGTATCCTTTCCGGGGAGAATAAATGATGTCCCTTCAGCTATGATTAGGGTTTGATACTGATTCCTCCCCTGAAACCCCACCCCCACCCCAAACCCAAACAAACAGTAACCTAAGGGCAAGCACGCACCACTAATTATCATGCTTTTCCTGCGCTCTGGCTTTTTCTTCAGCCTTCTTTTTCATCACTTCTTCTGGTTTCGTCGTGATGATGCTGTGTTCCGTTGGGCTAGCGACGACTTGGATAGCGACGTGAGTGTTGCCGGCAAATAGCAGACCTTGGCCGACGCCGGAATTGAGGAGCAGGTATTTTTCGCCTTCGGTGAGATAGAAGAGCTTGGCGAGGTTATCCACGCTGGCGGCGGATTGTTTCAGAAGGAGCTGGAGCGATGTGTTTGAGATAATCGGTTTTCCGTAGGGTGAATTAATGAAGTCATCGATATCTTGTGTAATCGTCGTGACGCCGAGGTAGTACTTGCGGGCGCGCTTAATGAGCCCATAGAGGAACAGAGCGGAATCTTCGTACTGCATCAGGTTCCACGCTTCATCGATCACAAGAAAGCGCTTTCTCATTTCCGAACGAACGCGGTTCCATAGATACGTCAGAACAACATAGATCGCGATCGGACGGAGGACGTCTTCCAGGTCACGGATCTGGAACACGACCATTTCTTTATTGAGCTCGATGTTTGTCGGTCTATCAAAGAGTCCAGAGAAACTTCCCGTCGTGTACTTCTGTAGCGTCTGAGCCATGCTTTCACCGCCTTGACTGGTCATAAGCACATCGATCAAATCATGAAGCGTTGGAGGTTCCATTTTGCCAGGTTCCAGCGCTTGGAGCGTGATGCCTTTGAGCGCGTACGTATCCAAAATCGCTTTGTCCAAAATACCTTCCTCTGCTGGTGTGATGCTACCGAGCATGAGCTTGAAGAGTCCGTGTAGGCTGATCACAGCACTTCGTAGCACTTCGCCGACTTCAGCGTCATCACCGCGGACTGCGAGTGGAAGATCAAACGGGTTAATGCGATGCGAACTTTGGAGAGAAATCGGAATCGTCGCTCCACCGACGGTATGACAGAGGTCAACATATTCATTTTCCGGATCGATGACGAAGGCCTGCACTCCCTGAATCAGTGAGCGGAGGATCTCAAGTTTCACGACGTACGATTTTCCGGCTCCGGACGTTGCGAACACGTTTGCATTAGCGTTTGGGAGATCAAAACGGTCAAAGATAATCAGTGAGTCATTGTGACGGTTAATGCCGTAGAGAATGCCGTGGTCATCTGTGAGGTCAGATGAGCTGAACGGGAAGCTCGTGGAAAGGGCTTGCGTATTCATGTTGCGATTGAAATCCAGTTCATCGAGACAGTATGGCAAACAGCTGTTCCAACCATGCTCCATTTGGAATGCCGTCGGTTTCGTGAGGATCAGTTTTCCACCGAGTATTGCTTCCACGTCGGTCTGGATCTTCTTGAGTTTGGCTTCATTCTCGGCGTAGATCGTGAAATAGAAACCAAGTTGAAACAGTTTCTCAGAGCCACGAGCAAGCAGATCACGCAGTTCTTCCGCGTCCTGCAGTGCAGCTTCTAGGGTTGGATCACGCACGATGCCGCGTTGCTGCAGCATACGAATGCTGGAACGCATTTCGGCTACTTTCTTGCGCAGCATCTTCAAGATCACCTTGTTCGATGCCGGGTAGATAAACATCGAGAGATCGATCTGGATATCAAAGTTAATGAGCTGGCTCATCCAATTCGGATAAATCTGGCTCGGCCAGTTGTAGGCATAAAAACTGCGGGCCACCATTTGTTCATTGATGTGTACCGTACCGCGGTCAAACTTCAATGCGGCTGGTGCAATGACGTCCAGCAATTTTTGGAGCCCTTCTTCATATTTTCGCACCACATCTTTTTCTTCTTTTGTGAGTTCGGAATCTTGCTCATCGCTCTTGTGCAAAACCTCTTCGACGTTGGCATGGAGTCCTAAAAGCTCATCAAGTACGCCGAGCAGTTTCCCTGCAATCGGAGAAACGTGTTTTGCTTTGACCTCTGCGGTTTGTGGTGTGTTTTCAGGCATCAGAACATTATAGCACAGAACGTACGATTCTGGAAGAGGCTAAAGCTCCGAAAAACGTTGTCTAGAGCGCTCTAATACTCATAGCAGCTCCTGAAGTTCACTCTGTGACCAATGGATTTGAAAACAGTGCATCATATCCACCTCGTGTGCTACCTCTGCGTGATGCTCGTTTTGTCTCCAGCACTTGCAGTTCCTCAGCCCCCGGCACATCGACGACTTTGATACCGGCAATCAGTGCTTCGCGGTTTTCCTGGATAGCGAAAATTTTGCTGCCGTACAGTGTGAGTAGATCCTCTAGCGTATCCACCAATGACTGTACCTGCTTTTGTTTCAGGTCCGTCTCAGCAAACGCAGTCTGCAACTCTGTGAGGTTTTTTTGTTGTTCTCCAGCAGACGTAAAATCGTTTTCTTTGATAGCTTTCTTTAAGTTTCGGTCAGCTGTACTTTGCTCTTTTTTCTGGGTGCTAGCCAGTTTCTTGAGCTCTCCCAGTTGTGACGTAAGCTCCTTCAGTCGGTCATTACTGCGTGTGGCGACGTTTGTCAGTGCTTCAGAATAGACATCAAGTGCTTTCTGTCTATCGCCACTTCTATTCAAAAGATCAGCAACGTCTACTTGCAGTGCATCACCGAAGGCTTGCAAGAGATCATAATCCGGATCTTGGATTGTCTGCTGTGCCACGATGATCTTCATCTGAGCATCGATGCCCTTAAGCGCACTTTCTGCTGCCATTGCTGTCGGCACTGTCGTGAGATATTCCGATACAAAAACTCCGAGGAGCGATGTTGTTCGTGCATTTGCCGGTGTACTTGTTCCTGTTACAAGTGAGTCAATCGTTCGTACTCCGCTCAGTGCTCCACTTGTCTTGGGCAGAGCTGCACTCTCTTTCGGAGAGCATGCCGAAAGTAGCATGATGCCTATCAGCACACTGGTTCCAGATACTATTTTGATGCGGTTTGTCATCATTTAATATTATACATTATTTATTAGTTTTAGTAAAATAAGACTTTTTCGCGCTGAGAGTAGGGCAGAAAAGCGGACTTGTTCATAAAAGATCCACAGAGTTTTCCACAGTTTGTTCATGTATTTGATACGAAAACAGGTGTACGATCGTGCATACATTTTTTGTTCAAAGTATGAAATAACACGAAGAAAAACTGTGATCAAGATCAAATAATTGTTTCGCCTATACAAGTGGCTTTCACGGTATACAGTACCGCTGTTTTCCTGATCACTTCATTTGTTCGACATTCGCAAAAAATTAGAGGCTGCCGGTGAAACAATTTTGCGTGAAAAATTTGGTGAGTCGACAACTATCCACTTTGATGTCTCGATGGATGAAGGACGCGGTGACCTTACAACGTCAGCCGCGCTTCAGGTTGCTAAAAAGTTAGGAAAGTCACCTCGTGACATCGCTACGACATTGGCTGATGCTTTCGGCAAACTTCCTGGCGTTCTATCAACAGAGGTGGCCGGAGCCGGATTTGTGAATGTTACGGTTGCGCCTGCGGAACTTACGAAAGGATTTTCAGCCGTCCGTACTGCGTGTCTGCCTTCAAAAAAGAGGAAAGAACAGCCTGTCATTGTTGAGTACTCTCAGCCCAACATCGCCAAGCCACTTGGTGTGCATCACATTTTAAGCACTATCATCGGACAGTCACTCGCAAATATGTATCGGCACCTCGGTTATGAGACCATCTCCATTAACCATATCGGAGATTGGGGGACTCAGTTTGGCAAACTTGCAGTCGCTCATGCAACGTGGGGGACAAAGCCGATTGAAAACCACACGATCGATGATCTTTTGGAACTGTACGTCCGATTTCATACTGAAGCTGAAAAGAACGCGCTACTTGAGGATGAGGGTCGCGCAGCTTTCAAGAAACTTGAGGATGGTGATAAAGAACTCCGTGTCTTCTGGTCTGCAGTCGTGAAGATCACGATGGGGTCCATGGAGAAAATGTACGAGAGATTGCACGTGACCTTCGACCACACGCAGGGTGAGAGTTTTTATGAAGATAAAATGGCGCCGATTTTGGAAGAAGGGAAGAAGAAGGGTGTCTTCAAACTTGGCGAAGAAGGTGCGTTTATTGCCGAATTCCCCGAAGAGACCAAGATGCCGCCAGCAATTGCCTTGAAAGGGGATGGTTCGACGATCTATTTGACGCGTGATCTCGCTGCCGCCAACTACCGTATCAATACATGGCATCCTCAAGCCATTTTGTACGTTGTCGATGTCGCACAGCAGTTGTACTTCAAGCAGCTGTTTGCTGTGCTCGGTCAGCTTGGATGGGAACTGCCGACACTCGAGCATGTGATCTTCGGGCGTATGCGTTTTGCTGACAAAGCAATGAGTACGCGCAAGGGAAATATCTTGCGTTTGGAGGAAGTCTTGGACGAAGCGGTGAAACGCGCTGATCTGCTCATTGCAGAAAGAGGAGAGAAGATTCAAACCGATGATCCGAAGGGGCTAGCGGAGATGATGGGTGTTGGGTCAGTCGTCTATGGTGTCCTCAGTCAGAACCGCAAAATGGATATGGTATTTGATTGGGACAAGATGCTGACGTTTGAGGGCAACAGCGCGCCATATGTGCAATACACACATGCCAGAGCGCGCTCTGTGCTGCGGAAAGCAGGTTCCTTGGTTTCAGTCTCAGATATTCAGGAACTGACGGCCAAAGAACGTACGCTTATTAAGCTTATTCTGATGTTTGGTGAGACGGTCGAGTCGGCAAGGGCAGACCATCTTCCACACAAGCTGACGAATTATCTGTATGAACTGTGTCAGGCTTTCAATTCATTCTATAACTCTGACGAAATCCTGACAGCTCCTGACGAAACCAGAAACTTCCGACTCTCACTTACCAAGCTCACGGCGGATGTGCTCAAAACCGGTGCCGAGCTTCTCACACTTCAGGTTCCAGATCGTATGTAATTGTTTTTTTCTTCTTTTTTCCATGTCCCGCTCCACTTTCACATTTTTCTCACTCATCATTGCTTTCGGCATTTTGTTCGCAGGGTGCGGACAACCGGAGCCTGATAAAAGCTTCGATGAATTTACGTTTAGTGATACTGATCTCGCGCAGGTTCATGACCTTGCTGGGGATGCATCGTCTGCTGCGATGTCATCAGGCTCAGTCCTTCGTGAAGATAACGATTATACCAATCCATCGGTTTTGAGTGTTGCTGCATCAGGATCAACCACGATGACCGATTCTACTGCTGTGACTCCTGATAAGGAGAAACAGGCGCAGTACGATGCGCTCCGTACAGTTGTTGTAGATAACGGAGGAAACATTTACCGTGTGAATAACCCGTTTCTTAACGTCCGTAAAAATATGGATGTGAGTTCTGCGCTTGTGGTGAGGTTGAACCAGGGTGATATACTTACGGTGCTTGATGTACCAAGCGCAGAGTGGGCCAAGGTGAAGCTTGCGAATGGTGATGAGGGATATGTAGCTTTCAGGTATCTTGCGAAACTGACGACAGAAGAGAAGTTACCGCAGGAAAAAAAGCAGTTCGAAGGAAAATACTATGTTGATTATCAGTTCTTGAATATTCGTAAAGATCCTTCCACGCAGTCCGAGAAAGTGGGTGAACTTCCGGGGCAGTCTATTCTCAAGCCTATTTCGATGAATGGAGAGTGGGCTCGCGTGGCTTTTGACGGAAAAGAAGGCTACGTCTCTACGCAGTACCTAAAGCAGTTTCAACCAGTGTTTTTAGTTCGTCAGGACGACTACACGCTACCGATCCTGCAATATTTTGGTGATGATGCCGCAAGCATTAGCTCGCTTCAAAAACAGGTCGCCTCACTCAAGGCAGCAGGCAAGAAAATTGTGACACTGAAGATGCTGTATGACACTGTGCTCTCACAGGAGACGCGTGATGCACGCGTAAGCCCTGGTACGGTGGTTCTTACGGTGACGGGCGTGAATGCAAAGAATATTCGGTCTGTTTCTGATGCTTTGGAAGCTGCCGGAGTAAGTGCGACGCTGTTCATCCAGACTAAAGACATCGGACTGTCGGGTATCACAGAAAAGATGGTCTTAAACCTCATGGCCAACGGTAATGATCTCCAGTCTGGTGGTCATACAGGTGATGACCTTCGGTCTCAGACCGATTCACAGGTGATGCTGGAACTGGGACAGAGCAAGAAGCTGATTCAGGATCTGACTCGTAAAGAAGTGTATGCGATCGCGTATCCGAAAGGCGGTGTTAATGACCGTGTCATGCAGCAAGCTGCTGCCATTGGTTATCTGTTCGGCATCAGCCAGTCACCGGACAGCCGCTTTAGCCGCAGTCAGTTCCTGAGGCTCCCAACATTGCTTGTGAGTTCTGGCATGTCTCCGGAGGACGTTCTCAAGCTTGTGAAATAAACGGGGATCACACCATCGCATCAACTAAGAGCGGGAGATGGGGGTCTTCCGCTCTTTTGCAGAGCTTTTTTTGTAGAGACGCAAAATCTTGCGTCTCTACAAAAAAAGCGTCACGTGAGCGGCGTCTTTACTCGTTTTCACCATTCCCATTAATTCTTCGGCACTCAGTATTATCTCATCATCTGATCAGCCGCGCTCTGAATCCTGCCTTCCGTGAACTGGGCAGCCGATGAGGCTGCGGTATCAGAAATCATTTTCATGAGTTCTGGACCATGTTTAACAAAGTACCAGCTGCTCCACAACAACAAGATAATGGGAACAATCGCGATGATGCCGCGGATGAATCCGCCCCAGGTTCTAAGCTTGTCTCGGGCGTCCATGCGACGCAGATGTTCAAGAATTTCTTCGAGTTGTGTTTCCACTGATGCAGCTGGTTTTTCGGCGTTGGGCATAACTTTATTGTAGAAGTGGTTAGTGGCTAGTGGCTAGTCAGAATCCGCGACGGTATTTCCGGTATCGTTCAAAAGCGTACGTGAGCCAGTATGAGTTTGTCACCGGAGCGTCTTTACAATGCACAAGATTTAGCACATGCCCACCAAAGCCGGTCTTAAAGAGTGTGACGCCACCAAATGGGTGCTTCCCGAGAGTACTCGCGACGTTGCCGGTGTCATCAAGAGGCGCAATACCCCAGAAGTTATAGATTCGGTCACCACGTTTCAGTGCATCGCGGATTGCCGTCCATTGCAGAAGGTAACTTGCGGGGATTTTCTGATATTCGCTGGAGCTTGCTCCGTGGTGATAGCTGGTTTCGCCAAAGGCGTGCATATGAATGGACGCTGCGATAGTTTTTTCCTGATATTTGGCCAAATACAACGTACATTCTTTGCGCTTACTGAAGCGCTTTACCTGAGATTCAAAGAAGGCATCAGTATATGCCGTAAACCCGTGGCGCTTACGAGTTTCATCATGAAGCGTGATGAATTCTTGCAGATCTTTCACGGGATCTGATGACGCAATAATCGTGACGCCGTCTTTCTCGGCTCGGCGGATTAAGTTACGCGTTGTTTTTCGCATGCCGGATTGCAATTCCTCTTCGGTCACTTTTTTTCCGGACGAATCTTGCAGCGGCAGATACCAGACGTGTTCGGCCAGTAGATGGAGTGGCGACGAAACGTTGCCGAGCGCGCGTAATGCCTGTGAGTGCCTTCCCTGTGGCCAAAAAGGACTGAAGCGTATGAAGCTACAGCCGTGTTTCTTCGCCTCTTTTTTGAGTGCTGTCACGATGCCAGCCGTTATGTGTGCTACTTCCGCTTGGCTGATATGTTCATCGATCAGCGGACCGTAGGGTACTGAGATGTGTTTACCACGGCGTGCCGGGACGATGTGCCCGAAACAGACGGCGCGAATATCATCTCCATCTTTCGCAATGATTCGTACCGGTTTCTGACCAATATCGTTGTAGACCTCGCCCATCGTCCAGCTTTGTAAAAACGGCCTCCAAGGCTGTGAAGCTATGAATTCGTCCCATCCTTCGTGTGGGTCATGTGTTAGTGAAATGTCCATCAGAGAGATGGTATCGGAATTTTGCGTCACTACATAGACGCTGGCTCAGGTTTGAGCAGCTGGTCTATTCGCCTCGCGAGTCGTTCTGCCTGAATCAGTGTCATCGTCGGATGAGTTGGGAGTGACAAAATCTGTCGGCACACACGTTCGGCAGCTGGGTCCGTGCCGTTCTCGTAGCCGGTTTCCGTGAGGTCGATGTCTTCCGGGCAGATCACACAGCCGGTCCAGCCGTCATCAAGGTGCATATTTTCTTTCTTAAGTACTGCGCGTTTTGCTCGGGCATTCAGAACAAAGAGCGGAAACTTTTGCAGTGGCAGATTGACTGTTATTCCTGCCAGCATTGGCCAGTTATGCTCACGGCCATGACGGAGAAAGAATGCGGTGAGCGTCCGTCGGCGTTCATTGAGGTTCTGGAGTTTGTTGAGTGAGAAAAGTGCGAGTTCTGCACAGACATTCGGAATTTTTTTGAGAATCGGCGACATCCGGCCTTTTTTTTCTTCCGGTGTGACGACAAGCACGATCATCCGTAGTTTTTGAAGAATCCACACTGCGGGTTTCAAGAGAGGAGTGCCCGCGAGTGGTCGTACTACTGAGTGCATGCGAGTTGCATATTCTAAGAGTCGCATCACGTTCCACCATGATTCATGAATGGCTGTTCTCTCAAGTTCGAGTAAGGCTGCAGTCGTGCGAGCATGACGTGAGAGAACTGCACCTCCGGAGATGCCGGAAATCGCTTTGTCACGCCCAAAACTGAGGATCACATAATCACCGAGAGATCCGATATCTGGGCCTTTCTGATCGGGCATGGCGTGAACCAATTCTTCGATCAGGATGATGCTGTGTTCATCACATAGTTTTCGTAGTGATTGTATGTCGGCTGGAATGCCAAACGTGTGTTGGCAGATTAGGGCTCGAGTATGAGGTGAGAGTAGTGGAAGAATAGTTTCTGCTGTGAGGTTCAGCGAGTCCGGATCAATATCGGCGTAGATCGGAACACCGCCTGCTGCATGGATCGCGTTTGGTACGACGACACAGGTGTAGCCTTGGACGATGATTTCTTCCCCAGGTTTGATGCCGAGAGCCTTGAGGAGTGCATAGAGTGAAGCACGGCCACTCTCAAACAGCATGGGTTCGGCGTTGAATTTTTCCCGTAGTGCGGTTTTCAGCCGCAGCGGAGCAGTCCCGTGCACGTATCTCCATGGGACGTATGACAGTGCCAGAACCTTCCTGAGGTAAGCGCGGTCTACGTGTGGGCCAAAGGTGTGATGGATGGGGGGCAAAGAGGAGGGTACGGTAGGTAGGGTAGGTAGGGTGGGTAGGGGTTAGGTTTTAGGGGAGGAAACGTTTGATGGTGGATTCTGATAAGCGGCCAGAAAGAACTATCAGAGAGCCGTCTGGTACGTTTGGACTCTCCGTGATCACCGACACGCGTGAGCCAAAGCCGCCGTCACGGAAGTATGGCAGATGGCGAGCGTGTGCGACGTAGGCAACAGTGAAAACTTCAGAGGCAAGATGAGCAATATCAGTATGAATTTTCCGTTCTGCACTCCCAAGCTCAATGATACCTTCCAGGACCAGGATTTTGTTTGTTTGCGGCTGATGCTTTGCCCATTCGATGGCGGCTCTTACGCTATCGGGGCTCGAGTTATAGGTATCATCGAGAATCGTCAGTGATCCAATCGTCTTTACTTCAAATGTTTTCTTGAGAGGAGGGAAAGTTGTGAGGCAGCGTGCAATCTCACGTGGTGATGTGCCGAGTTCTTGTGCAACTGCAATCGCAAGCAGAATTCCGGCGATGGCATGCGTTCCGGCGACGGGAACGTTAAAGACCGTATCGAGCGTTTTAAATGCTAATCCCTGAGCCGTTTCTTCAAGATCAACTGCCTGAATATTTGCATGCTGACCCGTGCCCACGGCAGTCACTGGGCAGCGGCAGAATTTTATGAGTTCCGTGTACGCGTCATTGTCACTGTTTGCGAAAGCGCGGCCAGTATCAGGCAATGCTGCGAACAGTTCTCCCTTGGCTTGGATGATCGCGTCGCGACTGCCGAAGAGCGAGAGATGCTGCTGCCCGATGTATGTGATGATGCCGAGTGACGGTTGAGCGATGCGGCACAGTGTCGCGATCTCACCTTTCCGATACGCGCCCATTTCCACGATGAGGATAGTCTGTGCATCTCTCGGTTTGTCTTTGAGTATTTTTATCAGCCAATTCGCTACGCCCATTTCGCTATTCACGTGTTCCGGTGTTGCGACTGCGTCTGCGTCCTTCAGAATATGTGCCAGTAATTCTTTTGTCGTGGTTTTGCCGACGCTTCCAGTGATACCGACAACACGCAGATTGGGATGTGCAGAGCGCAGTCGAATCGCTTGGTTGAGAACACGATTTTTGAGATACAAGTCGAGCGGACTCAGGATTATCCAGCTAAGCATGATGAAAGCTGGCGCAAGAAGTGGTAGGATGAGCATGCCGTACCAGCTGTATCGAGCCCAAGGCGACTCCCATGTTCCATGCCAATCGAAAATCAAGAATGTCACCATGCCCATGAGTACGGCTGCAAATACAACGATGGACTTTGCCTTTGAGGTCCACACAGGTACAGGTTGTTTTTTGAGTAAAATGGTCTGCACTGAATTGAGAATGACCATGATGATGAGACCGAGGAGATTGATGAGAATAAAATCAAAGAATTCGCTCGTTATAAGAAGAACGAGCGTTAACGCTGGCCGCATCTTGCCAAAAAGCTGCGTCCACCATCCATTTTCTCTCAAATGCTCCCGGAGCCTATCAAAGCGCCATTCTTTAAGCTGCCAGAGTCTGGTGAATGTCAAAAGAGGTGACAGTGAAGCCAGGAGAACCAATAGGATATAGGCGAGGTTGAACAACAGAGAGATCATACGATGTTCATCTTACCCACCTACGCTCTTCGGAGCTACGGCGGGCAGGCCCGTTTCGTTTTGCTACGCCGAGGCTTGGCTCTGAATGACGGCTGCGATCTCGGTTGCTTTATCTCGATGAACTCGGTGACGGACACCTTCATAGGCGTGTAGTGTTGCATTCGGTATGTTTCGTTCCATGATGAGTGCATCGCTAAATGGCGTCATGCCATCTTGTTTTCCCCAGAAGAGGTCAGTTGGTACATCGAGTGTCTGCAGGAGAGGACGCAGATTTTCCTGCGAGACATTGATCAGCGTTTGTCGCATGATCGGACTTGCTTGTTCATAATCATGCACACGAACCAGTTTGTAGAGCAGTTTCTTGCCGAGCGGCTGGAGATGTTTTAGGCCGGGGACTGCGAGAAGTGCCTTGCCAGATTTGGCGAGAGTTAAGCCGATGATTCGCTTGAAATGTCGGGGGTGCCTGATGCCGGCGGCGGCACACAGGTAGAGATGTTCGATGGGTAACGTTTTTCTGGCTGCAAGTTTCAGTGCGATGCGGCCACCGTGTGAGTGACCGAGCAAAATAAAAGAACCTTTGACGTTGTGCGTGACAAAGCCGGAGACCCAGCCAGCGTAGTGATCCACTGTCCAAGGTTTTTTCGGTTCCGGCTCTTCGCCAAATCCCGGCAAATCTGGTGTTAGTACGTTGATGCCACTGCCTTCAAGCGCTGCCCGGAGCTCGGTAAAAGACTCTTTTGATCCTCCCCAGCCATGTAAACACACGAGCGTATGGTTCATACGCAGTCATCATAGCATTCTCTTTAACGTCGGTATGATTTGCCGCCGTAGCTTCTGCCTCCTCCGCCTGAAGATCTTCCTCCTCTGCCGCCTCCACCGCCACCTCTGTACTGAGGACGTGGAGCACGAGGAACATCAAAGGATCCTGCGGGAATACCTGGGACTTGGGAAACATTAAGCGGAGTGCGGATCAAGCGTTCAATCGTGCGGATATCACCCCGCTGATCCGGAGTAGCAAAAGAGATCGCCTGGCCGGTCTTTCCGGCGCGTCCGGTTCGTCCGATGCGGTGCACATAATCTTCCGGGTTATCAGGCAGATCGTAATTCACAACCATCGAGAGGTCGATGACATCGATACCGCGAGCGGCGATATCGGTAGCGACAAGTAAACGATATTTACCAGACTTGAAGCCTGCCAGTGCTTCACGACGTTGTGGGAGTGACTTGTTCGAGTGGATCTCGCCAGTTTTGTGGCCAAGTGCTTGCAGTGACATCGTTAGTTTCTTAGCGCCGTGCTTGGTGCGGACGAAGACTAGGGCGTTGCCTTCGGACTCTTTCAAAAGACTGTCGAGCAAATTCGTTTTGTCTTCTTTGCGAGCGATGATGACGTGTTGCTCTACACCTGCAGCGGCAGTACCGGCAGTGGCTACTTCTATGCGGAGCGGTAGTTTCATATGCGTCGCTGCGATCTTCGAAATTTCGTGTGGCATCGTGGCTGAAAAAAGCAGTGTCTGACGGTCGGCGGGGACGGCTTTCAGGATTTTATGAATCTGTGGGGCGAAACCCATGTCCAGCATACGGTCAGCTTCATCAAGAACCAGGATTTTCACTTCTTTCAGTGTGACCGTGCGCTGTTCTAGGTGATCAATCAGACGTCCAGGCGTAGCGATGAGAACGCGTGGATTCCGCTTCAGCATCATGCGTTGATGATACATAGGCGCTCCACCGATGAAGACTGCCATGCCGATTTTGAGTTTGGATGCGATGGGTAACAGAGATTCTTCTACCTGTGACGCAAGTTCACGCGTTGGCAAAATAATCAGTGCACGACCGCCAAACTGCACCAGGCGCTGGAGCAGGGGAATGCCGAATGCAAATGTTTTGCCGGTACCTGTCTGCGCAATGCCGATCAAATCCTTTCCTTCTAATGCAGGAGGAATGGCCTGATGCTGGATCGGTGTTGGAATTTTGATACCACGAGTGTCGAGAATTCCTAGGATCTCGGGAGCGATGTTGAGTGCCGCAAATCCGGCTGTTTCTGGCTGTGTCATGCGGACAGTATCGCATACTTCTGCGGTTCTTGACAGAGGATTCTTTCAGTATCAGTTGATTCTGTGTTCAGCCTGTAGTTCACTCTTGCCCTATGAAGCCACGTCGTAGCCCCGGCGGCATGCCCTACATCCTGCTTTCAGCAGTTCTGTGGTCATCTTTTCCGGTACTGACGTTGGTCGCTCTGAAGTCCGTTCCGGTCTTTACCGCTGCCGCACTCACGACACTGTGTTCTACGCTTTTTTTTCTGATTTTGCTCATTTGGAAGCCGCAGAAGCAACGTCCTTCCAAGTCGTGTATTCGCGATATCGCCTTTGCGTGTATCACGATTGGCGTGGGTTACTACGCCTTCGTGTATGTCGGTATCAGTCTTACGACTCCTGGAAACGCTGCCATTGTCGGGCTCATGGAAATTTTCTTTTCGTATCTTTTTATCAGTGTTATCGGTCGGCATGAACCGTTTGTGAAATCGCATGTTCTCGGCGCTGTTCTCATGGTAACCGGCATACTTTTCGTCCTCATCCCTTCTGCACACGTTTTTCGTTCAGGAGATTTTATTCTACTCGTTGGAAGTATGATTCCACCGCTTGGAAACTTAGCCATGCAGCGAGCACGCAAAGAGGTGAGTGCGGCGTACATCATGTTTTTTCGATCTCTGACTGCCACCGTGGCTCTTGGCATATTGGCGCTTCTGTTTGAGGGATTACCAGCTCCGCATGCACTGTGGTCAGCTTTCCCCGCAATTCTTTTCGGAGGGTTTTTGCTGATGGGTTTGAGTAAAATTCTGTGGATCGAGGCAATTCATCGTTTGCCGATTACGCAAACTATTTCCGTTGCCAGTATTCAGCCGCTTTTCACGATGCTTTTCGCTTTCATTCTTCTCGGTGATGCACCGGAGTGGATGCAACTTCTCAGTCTTCCGCCGATTATGGCAGGCATGTATTTGCTCACGAAGAAGCCTGTGATTGTGCCGGATATACTGGTGGACGTGTGATGTGGTAGTAGAGCTGAATATCTATTCTCACTCATGATCTGCTTTGATGAATCTGCGTTGAAACCAAAGATACAGGCCAAACGTCGTAAACCATGGAATTTCAGACAGAATCGTAATAAGCGTAACGTCTGGAGGAAGGAATTGCGCTGCTAGCACGATCCCAAGTGCATTATTCATGTAGATTCTACTCACGATGATCGCAATGCGTTCTTGTGGAATGGTACCAAACGATAGAAAAAAGCTAGAGACACACAATACGACAAAAAATACGTATGTACCGAGGAGTAAAGGAATCACGGTGAAAATATCGTGAAGAATTGTTGAAGAGTATGGAACGATGACGACGTAGGCGACAGCTGCCAAGGCAATGATGGAGAAGAGCTTATGATAACTCTTCGTCGCGACAACAATGTGTGAAAAAAAGTACCGAGAAACCCATGCAAGTACCACAGGGATACCAATGAGTATCGCTAATTTTTGCGCCATGCCCATGATATCTATCGCCACGTGTGTATCGGCAAATGCCCAGAAGAGAAAAGGCACACTGAGAGGCACCAAGATATGCGTGAGCACTGACAGAACGACACTGGTGGCAATGCGTCCATTCGCAATCCCCGTAAAAACAGGACTACCTAAACCTGCCGGCATGCACGCGAGGAGAAACACCGCAGTCGCAAGTGTCGGGAATCCGGCAAGGCGCAGTCCAAAGAAAAAGAGAATAGGAAGCAAAACATACTGCAAAAAAATATGTCGTACGAGGTACCACGGCCTCTGGAACTCAGCCACAACGTGAGAGGTATCGACATGTAAAAATGAAAGGTAGAGGAGAAATATCATCAGTGGCATCAAAAGACTTGTTATGTCTTTCCATGGAATAGGAAACAGCAGCCCCACAATCAATGCAGAACAAAATACCACCCCAACGTGGCTTTGTATGAAGGAAAGGAAGCGATGCATAGAAAGAATGTTAGAGGTCTTGATACGAAAAAGACATGGAAGTTCGCTGATTTATCTATGATAACTCTATTCAATTTGTCGGATCTTTTCACCTGCTCCTATCCATGATTTTTAAAGCTGGCGTTGAGTCATAAGATGTGAGGTAATACCTGAGCAGGAAGCTTTAACTTATTCTGACAAATCTGCTCTCAGATGAAAATGTAGATAGTCCACCGTTTGGTAGCCAGGCCCGTAGGTGCTGATCCTGTACTTTGAAAGCGAATTTTTTTCGATTAAGTATTGTAGAGAAGCAAAGATATCAATCAGATGGTGATCGAAATGACTCTCTCCTGGGATAGATTTTAATGTAGAAAGTCGCATTCGAAATGGTATAGAGTGGGCACATGGTGGAAAATACGCTCGTTGTGAGTCTGGTCTTCGCTACGGGGCTGTGCATCCAAGCATGGCTTCTTGTTCGTGATCGATGGCAAAAGAAAGACTGGATGACATTAATGATGGCAGCGATATTTTGCTTGTTTGCCTTTCTTCCTGGAAAAAATGAAGCAATCTATAACCTGCACTGGCACATTTTATTAGTTTTCTTCAGTTTTACCTTCATGTATGCCATCTTCTTCTCCAGCCGGATCTTGCCTTGCATCAACGAACAGATACTACTGATCTGGAACCTCCTCATGATCGCTACGGCCTTTCCCTTTTTACAAACTAAGCCAGTAGTATTTTGGGTACTCATGATCCCAAGCGCGATGACATTTATATTTAATCTTCTGCCGTTACGTGCAAATACGTTTTGGAAGTTGGCTTTGTATACATGGTTTATGATCATGGTCGCATGGATAGGAATCCAGCAGATGAAGCTCGGCATTTTTTCGGAATTTTTTGATAATTCCCACTCGCTTCAAATTTCCGTCTCCGACGCGTTCTTCGGTGGAATGTCATTCATGTACGTCGGTGCCTACCTCATTTTTCTCTTCGAATTACTACCAATACCTAGCAAGAAGCAGCCCTTGAAAGAGCGCATCAATCAATGGAAGGAGTATACACAGATAATGGTCTCACGGTTCGGTGACGACCAGACGCACATTCGTACATTGATGGTCACCGTTCCAGTCATTGGCGGATTGTTGACAGCAAATACCATCTTGCAATTTATGTCTCCTGTCCTGCTCACAAATCTTATTATCACTTTCGCCCCTGTTGTCTTGCATAGGAGATGAGCGCTACATCAATAAGGATTTTTTATGGTGGTACAGGTCGGGATTCCGCCTGGGTCCCGAGGAAGACTTCGGTACAGTTGCTCATAAGATACACCAGTGGTACACTAGTGATACACTTTTTCTTACGCTTCTCTATGCCTACATCCAAGCAGCGTCTCAACCTTACACTGCCAAAGAATCTTGCCGCCTTCTTAAAGAAAATCTCGTTACGGGATGAAGTTCCGCAAGCAACAAAAGCTGTGCAACTCCTAGAGCGTGCGTTGGAATGGGAAGAAGGTGAATTCAAGAAGAGCTTTGTCGATGAGATAAAGCGTCGAGAGAAACATGATACAAAGCTCATTCCTATGGCGGATGTTATGAAAGAACTATGGTAAAGATACGTTTTCAAGAATCTGCAAAACATGATCTTGCAAGGCTGGGCAGGCCTCTACGTCATATCCTCTTGCTCGCTTGCCAAGAAATTTACGATGATTGGACGGTGGGAAAAGTACTTACTGGCGAACTGCAAAAGTATCGAGCTCATCGTTCTGGGATGTATAGAATCATCTACAGAGTACGCGAAAGTTCTTCTATTGAGATAGTTGCTATCGGGCACAGGAAGGATATTTACGAGAGGATGACGAAGTAGAAGTGGTAGGATGCGCCCTCAAAGATCATATCTTTTGGTCGTAGAAACTACTTGCTTAAGAAATTGATGTTTTTTTGTGCGATGAATGATTGCTTCCCGGCGGTAGAGTCATCAGACAGTACACCACCAGATACGATACAACGAGGAAACTTCCCAGTGTGAGGGAGACTCCAAGCGTGCGTGGATGAGACAGGGGATCAATGACTCGTGACAAAATATCTGTTGCGACCAGTTGCGGATGGATGAACAGATCCCAACTGTTGAAACGCGAAAATCGTCCAAGGTAGACGCCAAATCCACTGATCATATTCATCACAATCACGAGGAGCCAGCCAACTCTTTTTCCAAAATACTGCTCGACGCTTTCCTGAACGAAGAAAAGGGAAATACACCCTAGCATGATCCCTGTCCACGCACAGGACACAATCAGAAAAACATCATACCAAAGGGGAATACCTGGACGCTGATGCAGGTGGAGAAAATCCGTGATGATGTAGGGTGCGTTGGGATAGAAGACGAGCCACAATGCAGCGACAATCCAGGTACGCACTGTCCACTTTTTCTGCTGCGCTTGAAAGTGTGTGAGGATGAGTGCACAGAGGAAGGGAACCCATGCCAGGATGATGTTCCAGAGAAGAAAGACAAAGGTGATGTTGCCGCTCAAAAGAATACGGGCGTATACAAATGCGGCACTGAGAATGGAGCAGGCACTCAGAGACAGAATCAGTGGTAGAGAACGAGTACGTGTAGTCACAGAATCAGCATATAGGTTTTGTAGATGTGCGACAGACGTTTTCTATGGTGTCACGGGCCAAGACTACTAAGCAGTCGGCCAGCTGCCGTGTAACTCTTGAAACGGAGGGAAGGCAGTAGGATACGGCATGCGGTGAGCCTTCGATTCAACGACTTCATAGATGTGCACGCCTACGTGGTCTGTTTTGCACCATTTTATAAAATTTTCGATATCGTCATGCTTACCCTTAATATCCATGCGCATTTTTACCTTATCCAGGTTCTTTCCGATGCGGCCTGACAAAGTGTGCCAGTCATGCCTGTTCACTTTGTGAAGCATTTCTTTGATGAACGCGCTGCATTTTACGGGATCATGAGATGAAAATCGAAAG
>CALRGQ010000011.1 GCA_943357915.1 Candidatus Peribacteria bacterium | reverse complement strand
CTCTCTAATTTTTTCTCTGTTTCCAGCCCTCATACGTCCGTTTCAGGCCTTCTACAAATGGCGTCCACGAAAATCCTTCCAGGCACTCATGTGGCGGCAAAGAGGCAATGCTACGTCGGCCTTCAGGCTTCGAAACATCAAATTCGATGGGAAGACCTGGCTTTACCAAATCACGAATTAGTTCTGCAACCCGAGCAATAGTCACGACATCCGGAGGAGCAATATACTGGATTCCCTGTGCATCATGATCCAACAACCGAAGGACTGACTCAGCCAGATCTTGCACGTAGAGGAACACTCGTTCCTGCTTGCCACTACCCCACACATGCAAGACATCAGTCGCAGCTTCAGCTTTCAATATAAGAGATGGAATGACATTTCCCTCTTCGGAAAACGTATCACGCTCTCCGTAGACGCCAACCGGCCTCACAATGAGCAACGGAAAACCATACTGATGAGCGGCAGTAAGCCACAAGGTTTCACACACAGCTTTCCCAAGGACGTAACCATCACTTGATTCCTGTTGCGCAAGACGAATCACATCGATTTTCGGCGGAACGTTAGCAGTTGAGAAGAACGTTACCGTCGCACTGCGGTACTCTTTAAGAGAGCGCACCAGCGCAAGCGTCATATCTACATTACCTGCCAGAACATCGGCGCAGTACTTACGGTGAAAGTCGACATTGCGGCGGTGTGATGCCAAATGAAAAACATGGTTCATGCCGGACACAAGCCGAGTGCAGTAATCCGAATCCCGCAAATCCCCGTCTACCCATTCGATCTCGCCTCTTCTTTTGGAAAGCGCGCGATAATTTGCTGCCCTGATCGGCACGCGTACTGAAGCACCACGATCCAGAAGCGCTTCCACCAGAACGCTCCCGACAAAGCCAGTACCGCCGGTCACGAGAACGTGTTTGCCTTTCCAGTCGATCATAGAACCAGAGTAGCGCGTCAGCATGATTACTACAGCCCCATTTCGCGTGATCTGCTACACTTTCATCATGAATACTGCCCCCGTCATCTGTGTCGTTGGCCTTGGATACGTCGGTCTTCCGCTTGCTGCAGCGTTTGGAAAAAGCGGCTGGAAGACGTATGGGTTTGATATCAACGCCGAACGCGTGCGAACACTGCAAGCCGGTGAAGATTGGACTCATGAACTGACAGGAAAAGATCTCGCAGCAACAATAGTTGAATATTCCGCAGATCCGTCGGTCATTGGTAAAGCGAATACGATCATCGTCGCGGTGCCGACGCCGGTGGATGCTGCAAATAACCCAGACATGACGCCGGTGCACAAAGCTAGCGTCACGGTAGGCAAGCACATGCAGAAGGGAACAATTGTCGTGTATGAATCAACGGTGTATCCGGGTGCAACGGAAGATGAATGTGTCCCGATTCTGGAGCAAGAATCAGGCTTACAGTGCGGTAAAGACTTCTGGGTTGGCTACTCTCCGGAACGTATTAATCCGGGAGATAAAGAACATACTGTCGATAAAATCGTCAAAGTAGTCGCCGGACAAGATGCAGAAACAACAAACAGACTGGCCGAAGTGTACGGAAAGATCGTGACCGCTGGTGTGCACAAAGCACCAAATATCAAAGTCGCTGAGCTGGCAAAAGCTCTCGAGAACACGCAGCGCGACATCAACATCGCCCTCATCAATGAAATAGCCCGACTGTGTGATCGTTTAGAGATCCGTACCAAAGACGTTTTGGATGCTGCAGGCACAAAATGGAACTTCCTGAAATTCTCGCCAGGGCTCGTCGGCGGCCACTGCATCGGTGTTGATCCGTACTATCTCGTCCACAAAGCCAAAATGCTCGGCATGCATACGGAAGTCATAGCAGCCGGACGCAAAATGAATGACACGATGCCGACATTCATCGAGCGACAAATTACAAAGGCGATGGCCGCAAAAAAAATCTCACCTATCGGCTCCAAAGTTCTTGTGATGGGACTGACCTTTAAAGAAAACATTCCGGATACCAGAAATTCCAAAGTACATGACGTTATCCGCAAATTAAAAGAACAGGGTTGTGAAGTCTTCGGTCATGATTCTGAGCTCACTAAAGCCCAAGTGGAAGCCCTCGACGTCTCGTACGCATCTCTTGAAGACGGTCCGTTTGATGTCATTATCGCAGCAGTGTCACACCGTGCGTACTTGAAGCTCACAGAGAAAGATTTCCTGAAATCTCTCAAAAAGAACGCCGTCTTTTATGATCTTCGTTCACACTGGAAACCTGAACCATTCATCATGGCCGGTGTGACATATCTTTCGTTATGAAGTATCTGAAACAGTACTGGCCGCTTCTTATACTTGCCCTCACATTGACGCTGTTTGTTCTTTTGAACATCCGTCCGTATGGCTACAACCTGACATCGATCTTCCATATCGATGACGTTCTCAGTCGCCAGAATCCGATGCCTGAGGGCGTTGTAGTACTACAAGTCCCCAGTTACGACGGCGCACAGTATTACCAAATCGCACGAAATATTCCGAAGATTTTCATACCTTCCCACTGGAACGAGCTGCAAACAAAGTCGCCAGGATCGTATGCATATCAGCGTTTTCTTCTTCCACTGACTGCGTTTGTCGTCTCGTTCGGGCAGGAACCACTACTTCCATACGCGTTTCTGCTGATCAACATACTGGCACTGATGCTGACAGCGGCATTGCTCTGCCGAAAAACGAGGCCAATCTATGCGCTCGCCTTGTGCCTCTCCCCTGCCGCGATGATCGCGATGCACTTTACGCTCGCAGAACCGCTCACGATTCTTCTCATCACGACGTTTCTGTTGCGATACACGACACTGAAAAAAATCCAATGGCTCGACGTACTGCTGTTATCACTTCTTGTTCTGGCACGCGAAGTGAATATTCTTTTTATTGCATATCTCATCGGATTTTCAGTCCTCAAGCGACAATGGCGAGACATCGTGATACTTCTGATTCCCGTAGCCATGTTTATCGGATGGCACACAGTGATCTACCAGATCTTCGGCAATATCCCGTTTCTCATCAGTACAGATGCAACCCTCTTGCCGATGTCCGAACCGTTGAAACTTGTGTTTGGTGTCTATGGATACAACCAATTCTCACTCTCGTCTGTTGCACTCTTTCTTGGCTTTGTACTGCCCGGAATTGTTTGGATCGGCAGAGATATACTGCACACGAAAAAACTGGAGATCTTGTCACTCGGCGCACTCGCATTCTTCGGGATCATGTCTCTCATGCCGCACTACATTTGGGGGTCAATCACCTCCATCGGTCGGGTCATCACGCCGGTCTATCCTCTCTACATTCTGGCACTTGCACAGCGTGATACACGCGTGACGCGTGTTCTTGCCGCTCTTATTCTCCTGATCGGACTAGGAGCTGCAGTTGGACTCGTACTCTCGGTGCATCCGTATTCGGTCACGATGTAAACCCGCTGCCTTTGGGAGAAGTTATGATAAGAAAAACGGAAGCAGGTTTCTACCTGCGTTTATCTGCATGGTATGCTGCACACGATTTTTGCTATGCCAATCCTCTCCGTCCTCGTACCGGTCTATAACGAAGAACGCACTCTCAAACGAGTGATGGACGCTCTCACGTCTGCGCTACCAGAAAGCCAAATCATCTACATTGATGACGGATCGAAAGATAGATCACTTGCGATACTCCGTGCCTCAGCTCGTCCACAAGACATCGTTCTCACAAAAGAAAATGGCGGCAAAGGCTCAGCCATTCGGCTTGGCATCAAAGAAGCGACCGGCGAATTTATCGTCATCCAAGACGCCGACCTGGAATATGATCCAAGCGACATCAGCGTCTTACTTACGAGGGCGCAAAAAAACACCGGCGTCATCGTCTTCGGTTCCAGATTTTTGCAGCCAAATCCAAATATCTATCCACTCTATTTACTTGGCAATAAAACGCTCACAGCCATTCTGAACATTCTCTTTTGCGGACACCTGACAGATGCATATACGTGCTACAAGTTGTTCCCGAATACAATCCTGAAATCTTTGCCACTAACGGCTGACGGATTTGAACTGGAAGCCGAGCTCACGGCACTGCCACTGAAAATGAAATACACGATTGTCGAAGAATCGATCACATATCATCCACGCACGTTTAGCGAAGGAAAGAAGATCAACTGGAAAGACGCCGTGCGTGGCATCCTGACGATGCTCAAGATCCGGTTTTCTCAACGGCCAAAATTACAGTTGTAGAGCGTATACGGCACCAACGTAGCGAACGATACACACATCTGGCTGATCTTAGGTGGTAAAGGTTTATCGGCAATCACGGTATTCACACCGTACTTTTTGAGCATGATGACTGTATCTACTGTATGAGCTTCTACAAGTCTGCGGACATCCTGGTGATAGATAAAATCAACAAGGCGCTGACTGCACGGGCCCGCAGAAAGTCCGACAGACAGAAGGATTCGGCACCATGTCCTCTCGCGAGCAGAGAGGTTGCCAGCATAGAGCCCGAAAACGAGAGGGTTTCCCTCAAGGGTGTAGGAGGGATCAAGTGGGAAAATATTATGGAGGGTGAGGTACCGCTCAGCCAGTTCTTGGTCTGACGCATATTGGAAATGCGCATACTGCGTGAAGAGTGTGTAATGCGGCGTAAAAACAGGGACAAAATTACTGATCTCCAGAGGAGCGGCGATGATACGGGTGGGCGAAGACGCAGCGACCAATGAAAGAATCTTTTCGACCTCGACAACCGAGGGAATGTCCGACGTCTGGAGTGGAAGTACCACCTGCTGGAATGCAAGAAAAACAAAGACCGTCGCAATCGAAAAGCTTATCATCGTTCGTTGATACTTTGGTAAAACCAAAAACATAATGCGAAACCAAACAATCCAAAGGATGATTCGAATCGGAAAGGTGTAGTACAAACCAAAATTACCATCTACTCCGATGAATAATGACAGCCACAGAGAGAGGAAAGACGTGACGAGTAATAATGGAAGAACCACTCGATCTGTTCGTGAAGTTGCGCGTACTTGATGGACGACACATTGATAGAGAAGGAATGTCATGATAATAAGAAGCTGCAGACGAGGAGCAGCTGGTAAATGTGACGGAATAAGACCGAGGCGGCGGTAGGTATCCGCAAGTGCACGAGTATTAGGATCACTCACCGCAAAGAACAACCGGAGTGATATCACCATAAGAATAATGGCAGCCACTGGTAGATGAGCGCAAAAAGCAGATGCAAAACCTTCTCTCTTCCAATGCAAACAGGCCAGTAGCCCTTCCGCGATGAGTAAAAATGCCGCATAGGTCGGCTGCGTCAGCAACAGCATGCCAATACAAGCACCTCGCATGACGGCCGATCTACGGCCGACAGAAAACAGAGTAAGTATCGCTATGAGGAACAGCAGTCCCGTGATCTGGGGACTAAATGTTCGTAGCCACCCCCCACCCTTCCAAGCCATGATGGCAGCAGCACCAAAGAATGCGACACATGTATCAGGCTCACATCGACGCATCAAAAGGTACGTGATACATCCGGCAAGAAATGGAAAAATAAGATCACCTGCAAAGATGGCCGTAACGAGCTGAGAGTGTAATAACCTCATAAGGAGACCTTGCAAAAGCGGCGTATATCCAAGAACAGACTGGGCGAATCGGTGCTCATAGAAAGAGACGTTACCGACGCCGGTATACCCTTCCGCCACGTCTCGAATGAGAGCTGCGTAGTACACTTCATCCGCTGACCCCCTCACTTCCAGCCCAAGATTCGCCAAGGAAAACGTTCCCTGATGAAGAGCCCATAAAGATGGCACATTCAGGACAATCGTACAAAGAAGTCCAAAAAGGACAGTCGTCATGGATGTCCGTGCTGCTGAGGATGACATGGTAGTTTTGAGACGCATGCGCTTTGAGTCATGCTAGCGCAGAATTGCACAACACGCACTGTACCGTTAGGCTCCTCTCATGCGCTTATTACCGCCTATCGTCCATCCCATCACGCATGCACCGCTCACACGCAGAGACGATGCCTACATATCTGCAGCCGGCGACGTATTCCGTGATGCAAAAAAAGATATACCGTGTTTTGTTCCGGGCACACTCGAGAAAATTATGGAAAAAGAACGCTCAGGAATGATCAATGACCTGAAAACATTTCTTCGCCGCTCTCCACTTCTGTACCGGTTCCTTATTTTTCTGATCAGCCCCGTCTGCCTTACAGGTATGTCCGGATCCAGATTTGTGAAACGTTACGGCAAAGACGCGATGCTACTCAATATCGGATCAGGAGTACACCGCTACCGTTCTGATCTCGTGAATGTGGACATCTTTCCGTACGTTGATGTTGATGTGGTGGCCGATGCGACAAAACTTCCTTTCGCCAGCGCTTCTGTAGACGGTGTGTTATGCGAATGCTTGCTCGAACACGTACCAACACCCCAGGCTGTCGTAAAAGAAATATTTCGGGTTCTCAAGCCCGGAGGATGCGCTTACATTCTCATCCCCTTCGTATATCCGTTTCATGCGAGTCCTAATGACTTTCAGCGCTGGTCTATCGAAGGATTAAAAATACTATTACGTGAAGGTGAGATCGAATCTATCGGCACACGAGCGGGTCCTACGTCTGCCCTAACTGCGCAATTGGTCACATGGTTCGCCATTGCGCTCTCGTTTGGATCAGAGACGCTGTATAGCATTCTGTCAGTCGTGCTGCTACTCGTGTTCTTCCCACTCAAATTCGTTGATCTTGTCCTCGGATATTTCCCGACATCCATTCACGGAGCCGCTGATTTCTATGCGATCGTCCGAAAATGCTAATGTTGTGACTCCGCTTTACGCTCACGAGCAAAGCTCACCAGTTTCCATAACATTCTCCAGCTATCCCTCAAAGCCCTGACGGTAGACTGTTTGTGCGTATCACGATCAAAAAGTACTGGCTCCACATGCAGACGCAGATTGGCATCCAGACAGCGGACCGTCACTTCGGTATCCCAGAACCAGTGCTGATCAGTAATGCGGTCCAGGACAGGTAGTACTGCTTCACGCCGAAAGAATTTGAATCCAGCCTCAGTATCCAAAGATGGTGTGCCAAGAAGTCTTTGAACCAAAGAACGATAGCCTCGACTCATAAGCCAGCGTTTCCATGCAAACAGTCTGAAACGGTAAAATCTTTCGGCTAGCACCATATCAGCCTGACCGCGTTCCAAAGCAATAATTGCCGCAGGAATGTACCGTGCGTGAACCTCCAGATCGATATCGAGAAACCCAACAAACCGCCCGTGCGCTATCCGGATTCCTTCCGACACAGTGCCGCCGCGGCCGCAATTATTCTCATGAAAGACGCTACGGATACGATGATAAGGATGCGTGATGACGTACTCTCTGATTCTCAGACGCGTTTCATCGGTACTACAGTCATCAATGAGAATGACCTCATATTTCATCTGCATACCATCGAGAACGCTGAGAATTTGATCCAGATTCCGTTTCACATGCGGAGCTTCGTTGTAACACGGAATGACAATGCTAACATCCGGTACATCAGTCTCAATTATTGACCATGCATTCGGTGGCTTTACCGAAGGCGTAGTATGCGGATGGAAAAACTCTTTCACACAATCGATGACATATCTGCATGATTCATCCGATAGTTGTGGAAAGAGCGGCAAACGGACAATGCTACTTGCGATGCGACTGGATACGGGATACTGGCCATCCCTAGTCCCCAGATTCTCTTTTGCAAAGGGCGATGAACACAGCGGCAAGAAATGAAATACAGCGCCAACCTCGCGTGAACGCAGGTGTGCGAGTAGTGGATCTCGCTTCGTGGAATCAGTCACCGTAAAGCAGGCAATATGATATGGCAGAGTGGCGTACGACGGTGCTGATTGAAACCGTATACATCCCTCGTCCTGGAGCGAAGCAAGGCCATCCTGATACATCGTCATCAGATGTTGACGCTGAGCGTATATCTCTGGGAATCTATCCAATTGAGCCTTCAGCAAAGCTGCGAGTATCCCCGACATCAGATAGCTGCTACCACGGCTGACCCAAGTATATTTATCCACCTCACCGCGCAGAAACTGACTGCGGTTCGTACCCTTTTCATACATAAGTTCAGCACGCTGCAAAAGCGAAACGTCATTCACAATGAGTGCACCGCCCTCTCCGGAAACAACGTTCTTCGTGTCGTGAAAGCTGAAACATCCAAAATCACCAATCGTACCGAGTGGACGATTTTTATAGAGAGCACCAAGCGCATGAGCCGCGTCTTCAATAATGCGAATGCCACGAGGTCTCGTCATCGCAATAAGTGCATCCATATCGCATGATACGCCGTTATAATGCACCGGCATGACAGCACGAGTCTTCTGCGTGATTGCCGACGCTACTGCATCAAGAGACAAATTATAGGTATCCTCACCACTATCAACGAAGATCGGCGTACCACCTGCTTCAATGATGGCGCTTGCTGTCGCCACAAACGTAAAGTCCGGAACAATGACCTCATCTCCGGGTTTCAGGTCTAGTACCTTCAAAGCTAACTCCAACGCCGCGGTGCATGATGTTGTCAGAAGAACCGGATGACCTGCGACAAATCTCTGCAGCGCCTCACGCGCTGGGCGTAAGTTTTCAGAAGTGCCTGCAAGCCGGTTCTCTCGCAAAGCAACCATTACCGCATCGGTCTCCCGATCAGTGATCCACGGTAAGGAATTGGGAATAGTGGCCATTTGGATGGACTATACCCCAGACAATAGGAGACGTGTACTGACCCCAATGCGCTGCGCTACCATAGAAGCCATGAGCCAAGCACTCCGTGAGATCGGCGTAGGACGAGCACTGAAATATTGTGCAGGCCAGTTTCAAATTGCATTGCTCAAAAGTGAGTTACTGCTCTCCCCCTTTCGAGTGATCTTACTGAAGCTTTTCGGCATGACGATCGGTAAAGATTCAGTCATACACGCATGTACATTCTTTAACGTGTACCGCGGCGGATTCTCAAAAATGCGTACGGGGCACCACTGCTTCATCGGCAACGAGTGTCTGATAGACCTCGCAGAGACTATCACGCTCGGAAACTATGTCACGATTGCAGAACGTGTGTCCATTCTGACACACACAAGTGTCGGCTTTAGCGATCATCCTCTTCATGGCAAAATCCCAGCAGTCATGGCAGGTGTTAGGATCGGAAACGGAGCATTCATTGGTCTTGGCGCCACCATCATGCCCGGCGTTACGATTGGGGAGAATGCGATTGTAGGTGCATGTTCCCTCGTCAGAGAGAATGTAACCGCAGGAGTAACAGTAGCAGGAATCCCTGCCCGACCCGTGTAAGAAGTGTATAATATCAGCAACACAATATACCTAACATCGTGATTGTTGCTTCAATAAAAAGCATAGATTCATCGAGAGCTGGATATCCTATTTCTTACGTACAATGATATAAAAATTAGCGGCGCAAAGTTCGGCACCCGGCAGCCACGCGAAAATGACATCAAATAATTTCACCGGGATGAATAGCACGAGAAAAAAATATTGTAATACACCCTGAAGCTTGCGTGAGCCAAAACAAAGAATAGTAGCGAGGAAAGCCGCAATAAACGCATTGAGTGCCGAGAATGGTCCTGCGCCCACGCCTTGTTTCACGACCTCGCACGTAGGGAAAAGTGACGCTAAGCCTTCCTGAGTCCACCTCGTATAATCCGATGGTGAAGGATGCCACGGGAAGACGAAAGGCGACGCGACGTGAATAAGTCCGCCTGGCTTTACGACTCTATGCAGTTCGTTTGCCACCCGATGCGGATCCGGTACATGCTCGAGAACCTGATCACACGTTGCAGCATCAAAAGAATCATTCTTGAACGGAAGATCCGAAAGATCAGCCGCGACATCGACGCCGACGAAAGGGAAAAGATCGACATTCACCGAATTCCCACCAACGCTTTTAGTTCCTGAACCTGCATGAAGTACAAGTTTTGTGGGTTCAAGAGTTTTCACAAAACCTTTCGAGGATATTCCGGTAAAGAGAGATGGCCCAACGACAGTGTAGAAAACGGCATACAGAGCCGGCCAACGTTTGAAAAAATCTTTGAAACGACTCTCTTGACCCATATTCGCAGAAATCTCTCTGCGCTGATTCGCAGGCAGAAAATCAGGAATGCCATTCGTCACAACGACGGGCGGGCGGCTGAAAATAGCGGAAAAGTTGGTCATGACGAGGAGTTACCGAAGCAGATACGGCTTGCGATTGGATGACTGAAAATATGTTCGCATCAGCATTTCGGCAAGAACCCCCATAAGGACGCATTGGATACCGACGATGATGAAGAGAGCAGAGAGCACAGGTAGCGGCGTCTCGATGAGCGTCGGCCCTCCGACCAAACGAATCACTATGGCACCGATAATTGTCGCAATGCCGAGGAGAATGGATGAGAGCCCAATAGCACCAAAAAATTGCATCGGCCTCGTGAATGAACGGAGAAAGAACGTCAGAAGAAAGATATCAAGAAGGACTCTCCACACGCGTCCGAATCCGTATTTTGAGACCCCCCTCGTACGAGGGCGATGGTGCACAACAATCTCTGTGACCCTAGCGCCATTCACTGCCGCGTAGGCCGCAAGAAAACGATGCATGTCACCATACAAACCCAAGTTTGCGACAACACTCCGACGATACGCCTTCATCGTACAACCGTAGTCATGAATGGATTGACCGGACGCAGTACGAATAAGCTGGTTGGCGATACGTGAAAGAAATGAGCGCAAATATGCGTCCTGACGGTTTTTCCGCCAGCCAGATACAATATCAAATCCTTCTTCGATCTTCACGAGTAACCAAGGAATATCCGCAGGATCATTCTGCATATCGGCGTCAATGGGTAAAACGATGTCCCCTGTGGCAGCATCCATACCAGCAGCTATTGCTGCCGTTTGTCCATAGTTCGTCGCGAGCACGATGACTCGGAGAAAACGAAACTGCTGAGCAAGTTCAAGGAGAGCATCCGAACTGCCATCAGTAGATCCATCATCCACAGCAATCACTTCACTGTCTGGATATGCTCTAAGCACTGAGGCCAGTTCTTCAAGTAGAGGCTTAAGATTCTCTCGCTCGTTGTAGATGGGCAGAATGACGGAAAGACGCATGAACTCCAGTATAGCGAAGCCTGATAACCGGAGCTACAAACGCTTTCGTGGTCTCTGTAGAGGAAAAATCGACTATTTTTTTATCGTGACGATCCGGTAACCGTTTGCCGAATAGATTTCCGTGCCTCCTTCCAAAAGCCGCTGATACTCCACGGTCTTGTTGTCCATCGGAGTGGCGATCACGTAATCGAGTGGATACATCTTCATCTTTTCTTCGAATGAAAGAGCATAGTACCGCTCGTAGTCTTCAATGTGTTGCATCACAACATCGTCAGGTATTGCGTCATAGCCTCCGCCGAGTTCACGATAGTAACCAGCATATATGCTGCTACCGAGCGTCCAACGCATCGACGTAGGGAATTGTACGCGTGCGTCCTCGGGTGTCAGACCTCCGAGCCATAGCGTAAAGAAGAAGGAATCACGGATCCGCTCCGTCGGAGCAAGATAGTTCATCGCCTGTGAAAAGGTATAAACGTTCATAGATGTGTAAACGGGCACAAGATCTACGAGAGAATTATTAAGCGAGTGAACGACCAAATCAGCCGACAGATGTTCGCCAATAAATGTAAGAACCGGTGCATACGCCTGTTTTTTTCCCCATTCACTGCGGTACGTTCCGTATGTATCTCGCTGCTGCATGAAGCCGAATGTGATGGCAAGGATGATGGTAACCGCAAGCACACCACGATATGCCGCAGCGCTGAGCCACTGGCGACACACCAGCAGTACTACAAGAGTCGCAATAAGTGTTCCGAGAGGCTGCACGAAGTACCAATGATAATGCTCGGGGAACAAATGCTGACCGGTGATGAGCTGCTGATTCATGGCGATCAGTCCTGCGAAGGACAGAGCCATGATGAGCGGCCACTGCTCTTTCCATGCAATGCGCTTTCCAAACAAGGAAAGAAATATGAGCGCAAAAATCCATACGCCTACCACGGACTCGCGAGACGGAATGAGGCCCTGCCGACGCGAGGTTTCTAGATACCACGGATGTTGTGTTAGTTCAGCAAGGTGCATGAAGTAGGTACTCCCAACAAGCGCAAATATCCCGAAAAAAAGAATAATGTGAAGGAAACGCTTTGTATCTTTGTGCCAGGCGTACCACAAGAACAGAAGCCCGACGACCGCAAGAAGATATGTCCAAGCATAGAAGTACGCATACAGAAGAAGCGAGGTCGTGAGTGATGCTAAAACGATCCATACAAGATCCGCCTTGCGCACCCATTTGGAGAGAAGGAATATCGTAAGATACACCCACGGCATCGTCCATAGCGGATTCACCGGACGAGCGAACCGGAGCCATCCGAAAGTCATGAATGAACCAGAAGAAAGAATATCAAGGAGATCCCACGGTGCACTAAATGCTGCGGCAGCAAAAAGCATGACGGTCACAGCAGCGAGGGACTCATATCGTCTGTGCGTGATGGTGTTTGCAAGAAAAAAAGCGACTATGAAAACTACGAATGCACAGAGCCCCTTGAGGAGAATGAAATCGAATGCTGGCTTAAAAGGTGTGAGACGAGACAGCATCGCCAGTGTCCATTCGGGAACGGGAGGTTGAAGGTAAGGCTGATTCTTAGGAGCGGAAAGGTAGGCATTGCCAAGTCCGGGGTGTCCGTCGAGAATTTCATGATATCGAACGGCATAATGTGTTTCTGCATCGTTCGCCATCATTTCGATACCCTGAAAAGGGTACTGACGATCAAAACGTTGTTGAATATTCGGCAAAATGACCGTGCTTGCGAAGAGCAGGGCTAACACTGTCACATATGACCAGAAAAATCCGCCAATTGGAGGAACATGTTCCGATGAGGTGTGGGAAGACGACACGGAAGCACTATAGCGATGCAACGCGGCATGCGCCAAAGGCTGTACAATCCGGAGTATGAACCAGACCGTCCCCACAGACTCACTCGTCCTTGTGACTGGCGCAAACGGTTTCGTGGGACGAGCGGTTACAACTGCACTGCAGCAAGCTGGCTACCGAGTACGGACGCTCGTACGACACACGTCGATGCCTGAAGGAATAGAGGAGGTTTGCGGAGACATCAACGATGCGGATGCAGTAGCACTCGCTGTCCAGGGCACAGATGTAGTAATCCACCTCGCCGCACGAAAATCTGATGAATGTGACAGTGCGCTCGTCAATACAGAAGGGGCACGGCTGCTCGTTGAGTGTTGCAAGAAAAACGGCATACGGCGGATCATAAACGTAAGCACGCAGTCCGTGCGTCTCCGGAAACTCGGTATATACGGACAAACAAAGCTAGTAGCCGAGAAAATTTTTGCTCAGTCAGGACTCCCGATGATCACCCTCCGGCCAAGTGTTGTATATGACGATCATGGTGGCGGAATTTTTTCGACAATCTTCAGCTTTCTGAAACTTCCCGTCGTTCCGATGATCGGTAACGGTGCGATACACTTCCGTCCGATTCACCGAGATGATCTTGCGGCAATCATCGTTCAGGCACTATCAAAGGGTTCCGGAGATGTTATGTATGACGTCGGAGGCCCGGATTCTGTAAGCCTGATGGAACTGACATGTGAACTACAAGGCCGACTCGGCATACAGAAACGTATCCTAAAAATTCCTCTACCGATCGCAATGTGCATCGCACGGATGACAGCGTGGATGCCAAAACCTCCCGTCACCGTGAGTAACGTACTCGGCGCCACTGAAGATCTCACAATGAACATTGATCCGATGCTCCGCGATTTCGGCATGACGCCACGCAGCATGACAGCAGGTCTCGACGCCATCCTGACTAGAGTGGCAGAGGAACAAAAACGCCAAGAAGCCACTGCAATTTTGCGATATGCATTCTCGACATTCGGCAACTGGCAGCCGTCTGCAGTAGAGATAGACCGTTATCGTGAAGCACTTGTCGTCAACGGCATCGAGAGTCATCCGCTCGACGAATCAGTCATTCAAAAACGATGGTTGCTGGGCGCATGTGATGCAGTCGCGTCCCAGTCATCGATGTTGAGAAAAAAAATCCTCATCGCCTCTGCCATCGGCGAATGTTCACCGAGCACCGCTGACTTCACACTGCCAAAGAACACGTCTGTCTTGAGGATCATTGTGGTCAGTATGCATATGACACTGCGAGCAGCTGCAAAGAAAATGGTCGGCCTACTGCTCACACTCTTCTCCCCTTCTTTCATCCGCCGCAATGCAGGACGCTGAGGTCATTATCATCGGCTCAGGACCTGCCGGCGTGCAAGCAGCTACGGTATTGATCGCAGCCGGACGATCGGTGATGATGATTGATGGTGGAAAGAAGGCACCGGCTTTACCACAGGCGCCGGATGCGAACTTCGAAGATGTACGACGAAATAATCAGGATCAGGCACGATGGTTCCTTGGTGATGACCTCTCTGGGATTCCAGTCAGTGGTCTTACGGGTGGACTCGGCGGCGGACAAGTCAGCGGTAACCGTGCAAATGTCGTTTCCGGCGCCAGAGAACAGTTACCGATCACTGAAGAAAACTGCCAGATCATCCAGTCTCTGGCCGAAGGCGGACTCGGTGCCGCGTGGGGAGCGGCGTGCGCAGTACCGGAGGAAAGCGAACTTACGGCAATGGGCTTAAACGCGAAGGATATGCAACGGCACTTCGATGCCGTCATCAACGATATTGGCGTTTCGGGTCCCCAAATACGTGGAGGTATCCAGCCCGCTCTTCCGCCTGACCTGCATGCATCATTGGCGCTTGAAACCTACAAGAAGAAACAAGTATCGTTTGAGAAAAAGCACATCTCCGTCATGCAACCACTCAGTGCGATTCTCACACAAGACAACGATGACCGCAGGGCATCAAATTTGGCTGATATGGAATACTGGTCAGACCCTCGAAGGTCCGTCTATCGTCCTCAGTACACACTTGAAAAACTACGCAGCAGTCATAGTTTCACTTATAAGGGCGACCTCATCGTTGAACGTATCGTTTCTGATACCGAAGGCTGCACAGTACACGCGCGGCGGATGTCCGGCGGTACAGAGTCGTATCGCGCTAAGCGGGTTATCCTCGCTGCGGGTGCAGTCGGATCTGCGCGGATCGCACTCCAAAGCGTCGGCCTCTACGACACGCCACTCCCCTTTGCTGCCAAGCCGCACGTCTTCTCGGCTTGTATGCATCCAGCAACGCTCGGCAAAACAGGTCCAAAGTCCCGCTCGTCGCTCTGCCAACTCCTCATCCTCGATGACAATGTGCTTTCTGGAGTACGTAGCGGCTGCGCACAACTCTACAGTTACCGTTCGCTCATGCTCTTCCGGCTGCTCGGCAGCCAACCACTGGCATATCCGGAAGCCATGAAAATTCTTTCAATGCTTACCCCCTCACTCGTCATCGCCGATATCCGCTTCCCTGCATTCGGAGACAATGGATCAGTATCTCTGGTGCGCACGAAAGACGGCGATTCTCTGCGCATCACATGCCGTGTACCCGACGCGGAGCGTGATGCACGAAAACATAGTTGGCAACGCTTGAAGCAAGGCCTCCGGATGCTCGGCATGCTACCGCTTCGTAATATGGAACTGCCCGAGGGATCGGCATCGCACTACGGTGGCACACTACCCATGCAGGGCACGAACAGAATTCTCACAACTGATGCACGCGGCAAGCTCCGAGGACTTGAGCACGTATCAGTCGCAGACGCTTCTGTTTTTCCAATGCTCCCCGCAGTGCCACACACGCTCACACTCATGGCAAATGCACGGCGCATCGCTGAAGCGGTAACAGAGGATCTTTAACGGTTGCCGTGTATCCGCGGACGCGTCGTAAGTCCGATGCTAAAAACAACGAATGCGCCGATCAAAAACAATGCTGCGAGCATCAGGAAAAAAAGATCAAGTGTGATGATGAATTCTATGAGGCATAAAATAACAATAAGCCCAAGGATACCACTCATGAGAACGAAGAGTTTGAGCGGGTTATAAGCCGCAATAACTTCGGTGATGTATTGGAGTGTACGGAGAGAATCATGAATGATGCGTACTTTGGATTTTCCTGTTCGCTCGGCATAGTCGATGGGTACATACAAAATAAATTTGCCCGTAAAACAGTAGATCAGTGTCATCGTCGTCGTGAAACTGAACCCATTGCAGAGATCATTCTCAAAAGGCGCAATGCCGCTTTTTCGGAAAACACGGAGACCCGAATTAATATCAGGAATGAGCCGTCCGGTGGCGAATTCTACAAGCCACTTGAAGATAATGCGTGCGGGCATCTTGAGAAGTGCACCTCGGTAATGCTTTCCCGTTCGGGCGCCAACGACCATATCAAAACCTGTATCGACATGTTGCACAAATTCCGGAATTCGTTCCACCGGATACGTACCATCAGCATCAGCAATCGCAATGATGTCGTTTGTCGCGGCACGAATGCCATCCTTCAGACTCCGTCCGTAACCGCCAGGAGAAGGATGACGAAGAACAATGACACCTTTGGCCCGTGCGATCTCGCCGGTGCGATCCACCGAACCGTCATCCACAATGACAATCTCAGGCTTCGGAGACAATGACTGGAGTCGATCAATGACTGCGGCAATGCCGCCTTCTTCATTTAGTGCCGGAATAATGACGGAATACGAAGTCATGTGTGGGGTGTAAAGCGCTTCAGCAGCAGATCATAGCCGATGCCTGCTATCGCCGCATAGCAGAAGAAGACCGGAAGCATGTACCGAGGCGTAGCATCAGTAAAGATAAAGACGCCGGTGTTATACGCAATCAGCGTGAAGAGCAGTAACAGCCGACGATCACGTATCCGTACGAGACCAAGCAGAAAACCAACGGCAAGTATGAGCTGTGTGAATGCAGCATAGACATTAAACGCGTGACTCCAACCTCCGCCCACGAATGGCAAGTGCAACTCTAGAATTTCAAAAAATGAAAACCATAGGTACCAGTGAATATTGGCACGAATTTTCGCCTTTCCTTCTGCTGCAGTGCTTGCGTAGGACTCCAAACTAGACGTATCTCCGGCTGGCCACTTCACATGCATGAGACCGTTGTAGCTACATGCCGACGACCTACCGTTCCAGTCGCGCGATATGTACTCGGACCACAGACACCACAACGGTTCGAGTCCACGAATGCGTTCTGCTTGCTCGCCGCGGACATGCCACATGACGGCCGTACGACGATTGTCGATGACACGAAACCGTCCATCGTACGATGCGTTGCGTAACCCCCAGACCGAAACGGTAAGGGCGCAGACGAGAAGTAGCCCCGCACACTGTTTCAGTGGACGCTTCTCGAGTATCCATGCCACAAGCAAGAATAGTGGCAAAAACACAAACGAGTAATACGCAAGAATGACTAGACCCAGTAGCAGGCCCATTAGAACAGATGTGGGGTAGCTCCTATCGTCAGAGAGCCAGAGTCCCGCAAAAACAAGGAGCAAAGACATGACAAGACATTCGCGATACGCCGAGAACACCGTATGCAATACAGAGCCCGATGTGAGGATCAAAAGAAATGTAATACCCGCAGCTCGTGAACCTGTGACACGTGCGAAGCATTCGCAGAAAAACCAGGAGGCGAGAAAAAGCATGACCGCCTGCACTGCCGCAGTTGCAATACCGTTTTCGATTCCGGCGAGTGCATAGATCGGCACCAAGAAAGCGCTCATGACCGGCTCGCGATCCATAAATGGATGAATGCCATCGAACGAGTACAGCCCATGCAACAAAATGTTCTTCGCTCCCGTGCTGTAACCAATGGCATCACTCGCGAAGACAGATTCCCACGGCACACCGATGAAAAACGGAAAAACGATCACCGTTAACAATATGTAGAGGACGAAGCCAGTGAAGATCCACGATCGTTGCATGATTTAAGTGTACTGCCGCATCCACTCATCCAGCCACAGAAGTGCCCAAATGTGGTCACTGAAATCGATGTGTGAGGCAAAATAGCTTGTAAGAAAACCTTCCAAGGCATTTGCGTCGAATATCTGCAGCAGTGGCGATGACGGCGACAGCAAGCGATCAAGCACAAACGGTTTCAGCTCATGGCGGAACCACTGATCAAGCGGTAAACGGAATCCCGTTTTTTTCTTGTGCAAAATCTCGGATGGAATTGTATCTCTCAGTATGTACTTAAGAATCCACTTCTTCGTGTAACCACGCAGTTTATAGTCAGCCGGCATCTGGGCTGTAAGCTCCAACAGCACATGATCTAAAAACGGCGATCTCGCTTCAAGGCCGTGTGCCATCGCACCAAGATCGACTTTCGGTAACAAATCATCTGCCAAGTATGTTTCGATATCGGCACTCATCGCCTGATGCAGCCAGCCATCTGCACGTGACCTCGCCTGTGCAGTCCGAAGCGCATACCATGCGAAGGTATCGGGATATTGAGGCATGTCTTTTTTGTAGAGTGCCCGTTTTTCCTGTTCCGTAAAAAAACTGAGATACTGTAGCTGCCTCTGCGCAATCGGATCGTTGATCGACGATTCAAACCGCAAACTTCTATAGCTGAGTGTCGTCTGCATCGCCCGATGCCACGCCGCAACAAGTGGCAAGGTCAGTGCATGAACCGGAAGGGCAGACCACATCCGAGAAAATTTTAGAATCGGATAACGAGCGTAACCCGCAAAATTTTCATCTCCACCATCACCATTCAGAGCAACGGTCACGAACCTACGAGTCTGCTGCGCGACCAGATACGTCGGTATGACTGATGGATCAGCAAACGGTTCTTCGTAGACTTTTACGAGCTCTGGAAGCAGATGAGCAATATCCGGCTTCACGATGATCGGATGATGGTTGGTGCCGAATTTTTTTGCGATCAAGCTTGCCTGCGGGAGTTCATTATGACTTTCCTGTTCCGTACCAATCGTGAATGTTTCGACCGGCTTACTGGAGTGTCGGCTCATCATGGCGACGACTGCTGCAGAATCGATCCCGCCTGACAAAAATGCTCCGACCGGCACATCCGCAACCATCCTCAAAGCCACACTTTCCTCAAATGTTGCAGCAATATCTCTCTCCCAATCAGACAAGCTTCGAGTCATGTCCGGCGCATACGTCAGTTGCCAATAGCGCTTGATCTCAGATTTTCCTGTCGACAGATCCAGGGAAAGAATATGTGCGGCTGGAAGTTTCTTGATCCCGGAAAAACCAGTGTTTGGTGCCGGCACGTACATCATCGTAAGAAAGTGATGGACGGCCTCTTCGTCCATACCACGCGGACACTGCGGCAATTCTCGGAGCGCCTTCAGTTCTGATGCAAAGGCAAAGACTCCGTCTGCCTCAAAGTACTTCAGAGGCTTCTTGCCGAGACGGTCTCGAGCGAGAAGGACGCGCTGGCGCCGACTATCATAGATTGCAAACGCAAACATACCTCTCAACTTTTCCACGCATGCATCTCCGTACACTTCATAGAGCTTCAGAAGAACTTCCGTGTCACCCGTTGAATGAAACTGGTGACCTTGAGCCTGCAAATTTTTCTTAAGTACTGCAAAATTATAAATCTCGCCGTTAAAAACAATCGCCGTATTGCCATCCGCGGACAGCATTGGTTGTGATGCCGCTTCCGAGAGATCGAGTATCTTCAAACGCCGATGTCCGAGCCCCACGTTGCCTCGCACAAATGTTCCGCGTCCATCAGGACCGCGATGCTGTAACGCATCAGTGAACCGATCTAATACACTGGGATCGATGGATGCGCCTGTGAGGTTAATGATTCCTGCGATGCCGCACATACGAAGAGTATACCGTTTCCAAATACACAACGGTACGATAGGCTGTTATGCATGCAAGAAAAGCAACAACAGTGGGCGTGGCAATGGAACATGTTGTATGACGATAACAAATGGCTCTTTTCTGAATGGATCTTGCCGAACACGCTAGAAGATTTTCGCGACAAGAGCGTGCTGGACTGCGGCTGTGGCGGCGGACAACATCTGCAATTTGTGGCTCCATACTGCGCAGAAGCAGTAGGAGTAGATTTGAATGCGCTCGAAAGTGCGGCAAAGAATACAGCTGGCCTGAAAAATATTTCGCTCACGGAAGGCGATATCGCGACGATGGATCTAAAACGCCAGTTCGATATCGTCTACTCCATTGGCGTACTGCATCACACGGATAACCCAACAGCGTCGTTCCGAAATATCGCGAAGCATGCGAAACCCGAAGGAAAAGTGATCGTATGGGTCTACAGTAAAGAGGGTAACAGTCTCAATCGTTTTCTTGTAGAACCTGCAAAAAACATCCTCGTCCATCACTTGCCGCGTTCGATCGTCCTTTTTCTTTCCCGCATTCTGACCGGGCTCGTCAGTATCCCCGTGTACACCATCTACCTACTGCCACTCACATTCCTACCCTACTACCAGTACTTCCAGAACTGGCGAAAGTTAACGTTTGAACGGAACGTCCTGAATGTCTTCGATAAACTGAACGCCCCACAGACATTCTTTATCCCAAAGTCACAGGTAGAGGAATGGTTCCGCGACTCAGATTTTTCTGATGTTCACATTTCACCCTATAAAGGAGTGAGCTGGCGAGGGTCAGGAACCAAACGCTAAATATGCCGTAGAGATCATTAAGGCTGTATGATTGTATTATGTGCGGTATCGCAGGCTTCATCGGCGAAGATAAGGAGAGAATCGATCAGATGACAAAAGCACTGATCCATCGCGGTCCGGATGGCAATGCAGTGTTTGTAGGCGATGGCGTATCGCTTGGACACGCGCGTCTTGCGATTCTGGATCCCACGCCCGCAGGCGACCAACCGATGTGGAACGAATCGAAGAACGTTGTCATTGTCTATAATGGGGAGATTTTTAATTATCGGAGACTCAAAAAAGAGTTCAATCTGCAGTGCAAAACTGACACGGATACAGAGGTAATCCTGAAACTATATGAACTACACGGAATTGGTTTTGTAACTAAGCTCATTGGCATGTTCGCTTTTGCTCTTTATGACATCAAAACTCGGACACTCCATCTTGTACGTGATGCTTATGGGATCAAGCCACTTTATACGGTGATGCTTAACGGAAGACTACGCTTTGCATCCGAGATGCGCGCGCTTATGGCTGGAATGAAAACCAAACCCAAGATCAATCTATCATCGCTATCATCATTTCTCAGGCTACAGTACGTTCCAGGGCCTGCGACGATGTGTGAGGGAATTGAATCCTTACCACCAGGAACAATCCAAACATGCAAGGTAGAGCATGAAGGATTGGAAACTGAATGGATGGAAGCACACACGCGAATGAAATTCCATCCTGAACGGATAGCGACTCCTCGTCTAACAAAGACGTGTTTTAAAGAAAGTTTTCCATCAATAATGCAAGAGGTCGTTAGAGACCACATGATCTCAGATAAACCGATCGGCATTTTCCTCTCAGGCGGCATGGATTCATCGATTCTGCTACACCACATGGTAAAAGCATCGACAAAGCCTGTCAAAACGTTCACGGTCCGGTTCGATACTACGGAGGAAGAGGACTCCGCTCGCTTTAACCGTGATGCCGATCTCGCACTTCTAACAGCTAAATACTACAGAACTGATCATCAAGAATTGCTTTTGACTGCCCATGATTATCGCTCAATGTACCGTGATACGGCACGAGCGCTCGATCTTCCAAATTCGGATTCCGTATCAGTAGCGCAGTTCGCGCTCGCGCGCATGGCCAAGAAAAAAGTGGACGTCGTATTATCCGGAGCCGGTGGCGATGAACTCTTCGGTGGGTACCCCCGTTATCGCATAGCACGAGTTTTGCAAATGATTGACTGGATGCCGCGGTCGTTACGAAGTCTCCTTGGTCAAACACTTGGCTACCCATCCGATGTTCTTGCACTCAGTCCCGGACCAGAGTTAGCAATACGGCTCCTAGCGCTGCCTGAGAAAGAAGTAGAAAAAATTATACGAGGTGGATGGTTTGAGACTCAGGGCATTCGAACGCTCTTTGCAAAACGATTCGCACAGGAAAAAAACTTCAACCCTGTACGGCAATTCATGGAAGTTGACCGTCATATGTGGCTTGTCGATGAATCACTAAAACTAGCCGACGCCGTGACAATGGCAAGCGGGCTTGAGTGCCGAGTACCATTCCTGGATCCCCGAATCATCGCATGGTCACACGCAACGCCAACACACTGGCATGTCGGCATCAGACGCACAAAAGCGCTGCTGAAAGATACGTACCGCAACATCCTGCCTGAACATCTCTTCACACTCGACAAAGCATCGTTCTATCCCCCGCTTGCCAAGTGGATTCGCCGTGAATGTGCGCCACTCGTAGAAGAAGCGCTTGCAGGAAAACGTATCAATGAGTTTTTTGATACAGAAACACTGCGTATGATGTTTGACGAACACAAAGCCAAAACCCGCTACAATCTGCACCCGCTTGCGAATGTCGTACAGCTGCACCACTGGTTTGAAACCGTCTACGACGCATGAGCACTCTCCGCTCCATCCTCGGCCTACACCGCATTCCGTTCGTACGGCACGCCGCTACATTCCAAATCGGATCTATTGTGATGACCGCTACCGGGCTCATCTCGTCTGTTCTGTATGCACGCCTGCTCGGAATCGAGCAATTCGGCCTTTTTGCCGTCGTATCATCATTCACCGGTGTCATCTGTATCATCGCAAGTTTCGGTCAGGAAACAACACTTGTGACGTTTCTCTCGGAAGCAGTCGGCCGAAAAAACAAAACCGATATTGAAACGGTGCTGCGGTACTTCATCCAGAGCACGCTGCTCGCTATCGGTTTTTACGCAATACTCTTTTTTCTAGCACCAACACTCGCGACATACCTCGACAGTGGCGCAACTGTCGGCGGACTCGCACGGCTGCTGATCCTCAATACTGCGCTTCAGTCTCCTCCTGTTCTTGTTTTTCTGATGCTACAAATCCGTGGACAAGTGGCACTGGTAACAATCCTTGAAAATATCCGTGCACTGCTGCAAGTAGGCATCTCGATTGTTCTCCTGCTCCTTGGCCACGGCGTGGAAGGCATCGTATTATCTATGCTTATAGTTTCGGTTCTCTATCTTCCGGTATGCGCAATTCTGTATCGTCGTCATGCGCGGATTTTAGGTTTCCCGCACATGAAAATGCTGCTTCAAACATGTCATCAAGGCGGAACCGCGCCCTATTTTCGCCAAGGTCTCTGGATCGCCTTTGATAGACAGATATCACGCAATCTGTACCCGAATTTATTTCTGCTCGTCCTCGAAAAGACATCGTCACTGAGCGTCGTCGGTCTCTTCAGACTCGCGCTCAGATTGGGCAGTCTTCCTGCAGATATGATTACCCCCAACATCACTCGCTTAAGCGCTGTAACGATTCCAAAGCTTGCAGCACAGAATACCGAACGCCTGAAAGAAACATGTTTAAAGCTCATGAAAGGGATGCTCGGTATCATCTCACTCGCAATTCTGGGTGTTGCACTCATCGTCCCTCCACTCGTGCCCGTGGTCTATGGCGCCGAATTCAGTCAGTCCATTCTGCCTCTCCTCATCATCCTGCCGTTCAATTTCATTTCAGCATTCTCGGTTGCGACAGTTCCAGTCGCACGTCTTTTTAAAAAAGTCTGGATGCTCACGGTTTCAAATGCACTCGGCATCATCGTCGGTCTTTCCGGATTCTTTCTGCTGCGCGGACTCATCGGACCGCTCAATGCTATGAGCGCTTCTATCTTGCTGTATCACATTAACTCTATTGTTCTTGCACTAATCCTCTGGAGATTTATTCTCACGCAACATGCGAAGATCAAAACTGACAGACTTGCTCGGGAAACAGCAATACTCGAACACAACGACGTTACCGTGTGAGAAGCTCTCTATTTGTGATGTACGTCATATCCGGCTGCGCATGAATGTGCTTCAACATGTCTTCAAACTGTTCCCATAAACCGAATCGCTCGAGTGACCAACTGTGTCCCCATAAATGAAACCATGGCTGACGTGTATCGACTGCATACCGAAAGACAGCTTTTGTCATAGCCGACCAATTGCGAAGTGCAAACAGCGGAACATGCATTCCTCTCAAGCTTTTGTAGTGCGTCTGAAGGGGCTGAATGCAACGCCTATTAGGAATAGGTCGAAACGGGAAATGATGAACCTGAATCGTCGGCGACAAATGAAATTGGTCCGTGCTCCATATCAAATCCTGTGTTGTGCGCGCACCTCTGAACCCAGCTTCTCTTACAGCCTCAACAGCTGTTTCATTGTAGTGGCCATACGGATACGCAAACATCCGACATTCTGCTCCTGTTACGCTTTCCAGCCACTTCTTTGATCCACTGATTTCTTCACGCTGAACTGCCGCTGGCACTGTACGTAACGATGGATGCGAAATGGTATGCGCGCCAACTTCATGCCTACTCGCAAGAGCTCGAATCTGATCATCTGTGAGCTTCGCACCTACCTGACCATCTCTGCAGACATAAAATGTTCCGGTCATGCCGTATTTTTCAAGCAGATCCGCAACGCGGAAGTCATGTGGATGGCCGTCGTCCCAGGAAGTCGTGAAAAGCATGATTTTAGGGTTTGTGAGCAACACAGACCGTGTTGGCGTAGACAATAATAGGCGGACAAAAGCGATTGAGAAATTCGAAAATAGCTTCTATGACACCAAGCACCCTACGCTTGAACCAAGAACGCGGACCCTTATAGTGACTGAAGTATTTTTGCTTGATCGTCTCCGAAAGAACACCAAAAAATCCGCAATATCCTTGCGACACCTCAACTGTCATTCCTGTTCGTTCAAAAAGATATGCGAGTCCTGCCGTTGTGTAGCGAAAATAATCAGCGGGATCCGGATGATACGGATACATGAACGGCGTTGTGACAATAGCAGTGCCTCCGGAACGCAAGACGCGTGCAATATGTTCGACGACAACCCATGGTTCTTTCACATGTTCGAGAACCTGCGTACAAAGAACCGTGTCATAGCTTTTATCTGGCAAAGGCGGGTTTATGACATCTGCTACGACGTCGATGCCAGGAGCAGAAAAACTGTCCATGGCCGTATAGCTCTTGGCCTTCGTGAGAATCATGTGTTTATAACGGCTTAAACCGGCACCAAAATCGACGGTATCACCATGAACATATGGTAAGAGCGCCTCTACGATTTGGCGTGTGTTATAAAGTTTCGAGAGATGCTGAGGAGAGATAGGCATACAGGAGCTCACACTAGCACAGGACTCATCTGCGGTCATATTCGAGCGCTAAAGACGCTCCTGCGAGGTTCCGTGACAAACCGCGGATACAAAGGCGAATGAAGAAGTCTCGAAGTCAAGCTTTGGTGTACACGAGATAATCGTGAACCTACGCTTTGATGATCTGGGCGGGGCCTATACCCGAAACGCATTTCGTACAGTTTGCAGTTCCGGACATTGCGCGTGGCCTGCAGATTTTTATTTTGCAGTTCGTGAAGAAACATCAGTTGATCATCAGCATAGAAAAGAACAGCAGACAAATCAGTACAGGAACATGAACGATAATACTCAGACAAACCACCAGACGAAAACAGATGCTGAGTCGCAAGTGCTGCAAACGATAATGGCATCACGATTGTCGTGATCGGAAATGGCGCTACACTCGGTAATTTTACAGTTTCTGTTTCGAGCGTGATATTCGTGCAATCTTGCTGATACACAAACACGCGTCCCGGCGTGTGAACGATCAACGATTGCGGATAGCGTCGCAGCCATTCTCGTTGGATCCATGTCTTTGGCGCCAGTTGAATCGATCGCGAACTCGATGCGGTCGGCAAAAAAGTATTCAGTGCGGATGCAATGGATATCATTGATCGTTCAAATGCATCGTACGCAGCCGTAACTCGGGGCTTTCGGTCCGTTTCCGGCATCGTAAACCACTCGCGCGCAATACTGTCTGCCGCACCAACATCGGGATCATCCGCGTGCGCGACTCCCACCTTGTCGCATTCTCGGAGAAAGTACTTTGTCTGTTTTGCTTCCTCAAAAAAGCGCCGTACCTGAATCTTTTCGGTACTCCGAACATCAGCAATGAACGGCAAGCAGCCGTACACAAGTTTCTCAAACAAGAAGTGTAATGAAAGAGCAGCATACGCAGGTGAAGGGAACGTCTGTTTCTTGAAATTCGCAAATTCTCCTGTCGTATCGAAACGCGTTTTTACCTCCACAAACCATGGGTCATAGTGTGTGAGGTACTTGTATGTATCTGGCGTAATGACGCACTGCAGTGAATTCATGGCGTACTGCTGATCCTCCGAATACTCACGAAAGTGAGGCAGGCTGATCGGTCGATCCGGCTCCACAATAATGAAAAAATCAACGTCTGAAATACCGGGTAACGGAATAGTCCCGAACTCTAGAAGTCCGAGCACATCAGAAATATCTTTATGCTTCTCGATGATCGCATGACGCGCTGCATCGTAGACCGAGATAGGGATCAGCCGAGGTAGAGACGTGAGTTCCATCGGAAATAGTCTAGCGCAGAAGACCCTCCGCAAGTTTCACATCCTCCAGCGTATCCACTTCCATACAGACATCGTCCATCGTATACCGATACGGAGCCAGAATAATTTTGTCTGAGATCGCATTGAATGCCTTCTCGGCGTAGCATGTCACATCACCCGCTTGGACAAGCTTGCCGATCTCCTCCATCCAAAGCTTCATATCGGACGCAAGCCATTTGTACACTGGCATGCAAGCATGTACGTCATCGCCCCACACATCCACACCTATCTCAATGACTCTGCCATCGCGTACACGCCCCTTGAAATCTTTCTCCGGAAGCTTGCCGCCTTCACGAATACACACCGTGCTGGTTGCCGATGCTGCAATACCGTTCAGAATGTGCTGGTCATACACCATGTCTCCATGAAAAAGTAGAATATCATCATCTTTCAGCTCTTCTTTCGCATTCCACATTGAATAAATATAATTCGTATCCGCGTACTGAGGATTGAACGAATACGTCACTCGCAAATTCTCATACTTCTTCTTGCTACGAACAAACTCCTCTATCTGCCGAGCAAAATGACCAGTCGTGATCAAAACATCTTTCACATTAACGTGCTCAAGTGAATCCAGAATACGCTCCAGAACCGGTATCCCCTTCACCGGCACCAGTGCCTTCGGTATGCGATCCGTAAATTCTGGCATCCGCGTTCCTCTTCCTGCTGCAAGGATCACTGCTTTCATAGAATGCGCTTCAGAAGTTGTCTCAATGTATCAGGACTGAACTCGTAGGGCGTATTCCCCATTCGGCTCGGGGTAAATCCGCCCTTTACGATACGTTCAATATCGTCATCAGTCTTGATACCCAATTCTGAAAGTTTCGTCGCAAGTCCAGATGCACGCATCATACTTCTGATTTTTTCCACAGCATCTTTCATATCCGCGGCTCCAAGTGCAGTGCAATACCGAGCCACTCGCTCGGGTTGCACCTCGGCATTCAGAAGCAACACTTCGGGTAGCGTAATGCCGACTGCCTGACCATGTGCAACATGAAAATGTAGCGTCATCGGATACGAAATACTGTGGCATGCAGTCGTGCGTGTATTACTGAATGCAAGGCCGGCCTGCAAACTGCCAAGTAGCATATTCGAGCGCGCGGCTGCATCCTGGCCATGTGCAACTGCACGAGGCAGAGCTGGCAGAATACGGGCAATGGCCATCAGCGCGTAATCATCAGATACCGGATTTGCATTCTTATTCCAGTACGCTTCAGATGCCTGCGTGAACGCGTCCATACCGGTAGAAGCAGTGACTTCCGGCGGCATGGAATACGTCAGAACTGGATCAAGAAGTGCGTCCGCGGGATACAGAAGTGTGTGATGCATGGACTGATTGCGTCCGGCTTCTTTGTCCCAGAACACAGAAAATGGCGTTACTTCTGATCCGGTACCAGACGTGGTCGGAACTGCGACGAGCGGAATCGGTGACATCGGATTCACCGGAAGTTTGGAGAGATCACTTGGAACGGTCTCATACTGCATAGCCCAGAATGCCGCAGCCTTGGCTATATCCAGCACGCTTCCGCCACCAACCGCAATGATGCAATCAGGCTTTGATTTCTTCCAGGCTTCAGAAAGCGATATTAGTAATGATAGGGGTGGTTCAGCTGGCACACCGTCCGCAAGTGCAATACTCTTGCCGATCAGAAGTGATTGAATCTGATTAAAGTGCCCACTTGCCCTGAGTGATGATCCTCCGATGCAGAGTGCAATGCTCTGAGCTGACGAAACGACAGGCAAAAGCGGTAGACGATCAATGACCCCTTCACCGAAATGCACCCGTGTCGGCATAGAATAGGTTGATTTCATGATGTGAGTATCTGAGAGAAATTCTGCGTGACATCCGGACACGTGTACTTGTCCGACACACGTGCAATGTCATGATGATGCGTCGCACGAACTTTGATATGCCATAGAACAGGACCCGACAAGTGTGAGACGCCACTGAGGGCAGCATCTAATTCTTGCTGAGTCGTGATCGTTTCTGCGCTGTGGTAACCACAGGCTCTGGCAACGGCTGCAAAATCCACAGTAGGAGCAACGCTCGGCTGTCCACCTGTGGATGAGTACGCCGCGTTATCAAGAACGATATGAAGTAGATTCTTGTACTTTTTATTACCGATAAATGGCATCTGACCCATGTGCATCATGGCGGCTCCATCGCCATCAAGCGCGACAACAAGTTTCTTGGTATGTTCAGCACAGCCTGCCGCAATGCCACTGATGAGCCCCATCGAACCCATCATGTAAAAATCTGGCGTGTCTTTCGCCGTAAAAGATTCTCGGCTTAGCATGCCGGTCGTAGACAGAAACGCCGCATTCGGTAATGAGTCTTTGAGAGCACGAAGAACGTCCATACTCTCGAGAACAGATACAGATGTTTCTTTGGCCTGCATGGTATACGGCTCAAACATGCCTTTCTTCACACAGAGAACCGTTGGCTTTTTTGTTGCGCGCGCTTCATCAGCCAGTTCTTTAATCTGCGCTGCCCAGTCCGCATCATGCATGATCCGATATGGCAGACAAAATGTATCAAAATATTTCTCCATATCACGTCCAACAATCCAATGCTCTGGAGCATCGGTCCCGTAACCTTTCTCTGCACGCCATGTGACAAGAAGAATCGCAGGAATATCGTAGATCTGATGCAGTGATGTGAGCGGATTGATGATGTTACCGAAACCGGAATTCTGCATGTACACCATCGGCAGTTTCCCCGTCGCCATGTACGTTCCTGCGGCATACGCCATAGCATGGGACTCATGAACAGGATTCACGTGATCCACTTCATTAGGATGATCCGTCGCGTACGCAATAAGAGAGTTGATGAGCGAGCATGGGACCCCAACAAATGGGCCGATATCCTGCTGCTTCAGCGCCGCAAAAAAATCAGTAGGAGAAACCATACGTTATGCGGAATACAGTGATTCCAGCTGCGTGATATCTTCATCGGAATGTATTTCTGCCCAGCCAGCCCGTACTTCAAATGTGGCAACCGGCACTTTATGCTGCAACATTTTCTGTAAGAAATCTGCCAGTGAAAAACTCTTCTGCTCACTGGGCTTCAGTGTTAACTGAACTTTTTTCCAGAGCTTCACGCCTTCAGGATTCAGGAAAACCAAGCCGACGAATTCACCGTGCGCCTGGGCCTCGGGAATATGGCCACCAAGATCTTTCAGCTGATTGCGTGGATGACGGGAAAGCGTACGTGTGGCGGTCACCGGTTTAGAGAGTGACACAAAATCAAACTTTTTCTTCGCGTATCGTCCTTCGCGCTGTAACGGACTGATCATGATGCTAATCGGATCATCAGTTTCGATAAACGACCTGAGATTCTCATGTGAAACAATGACATCGCCGTAATGAATGAGCACGGAGTCACGCATCCCATTCGGTACGGACAGAATCGAGTGTAGAATTCCATGCACGGCTTTTTCACCGACAGAATGCGTCGTACCAGTGGCAAGCTGAACCATATCGCCCTTGTATCCGGTCACAACCGTCACATCCTGCATGCCGGCAATATTGACGTTTTCGATGATGCGGTGAATGAGGGGCTTTCCCGCGATATCGAGCATCGCAACCGGCTGCTTCTTGAGTGCCTCGGCCATCGCGCCTTCGTGATTCGGCACACCGGCTGCAGGAATAATGACATGAACCGGTTTTTGCATGCGCAGGTATTTCTTCTCGTGATCTTTCATCTTCATCATGCCTTGAAGCTCAAAAATCTCAGCAACACTCGCAATCTTTTTTTCGATAGACACGGTCGACTTCGTTGTTTGCATGACTGTAAGAACGTCATGCATGGCCGCAATAGATGCACGCAAACACTGATTGGCGAAGATGATCATATTCACGCCGAGCTTTGTCATCTCTTCATACGTAAGATCTGGATACGTCGTAGGAACCAGAACGATAGGCCCACGTTTTTTCCATGCTTTTAAGAAAGTACGGATTTCATCAGGTTGTTTGGATTTTGAATGAATGAGAATGGCATCAGCACCTGCTTTTCTATATGCCTCTGCGCGCTTCAAAGCCTCGTCCATGCCCCAACCGGCGATGAGCGCTTCTACACGGGCAATCACCAAAAAATCTTTCGTACGCTGCGCCGCTTTGGCAGCTTCCAGTTTGCCACAGAATTCCACAATGCTCGCCAATTCCTGACGACCTGGCATGAAACTGTTCACTTTCGGAAACAACTTATCCTCGATGATGACAGCTGCGATGCCGGCAGCCTCATACTGCTGCACCATATAATGTACGTTGCTCGAGTTACCATAGCCGGTATCCACATCGCAGACCACCGGAATACCACTCGCCATATTCATTTCGAGAGAACGCTCAAGATACTGCGTCATCGTAAGGATATTGGCATCCGGCACGCCATAACTGGCTGAAATTTCAAGACCGCTGGCCCATGCGCCATCAAAGCCATGTTTTTCGATAAGCTGCGCCCCTAGGCCATCATGGGCACCGACAATGATCAGAGGCTTCTTGGCCGAGAAGAAGCGCTGACGGAAGGCTGCTGCTTTGGAAAGTTCAGTCATATGAGCAGAGTATACGGTATCCTCTCACTATGCGCATTCTCCATATTGTTGATGGTATTCCTCCTGCAGTACTTGGCGGTACGGGGCGGATCGTGACGGAGATTGCACGCAGCCAAACGAAGGCTGGACACGACGTGGCGATTCTCTCAGCTGCAACATCAGGAACACTCCCGGATACCTTGAATGGCATCAAGATTTTCACGATCGAGCCGAAGTCCGAACGATGGGCGCACTGGAGATCAGTCTTTTCGGTATCGCGAGAGAAAATCATTTTCCAAAAGATCCGTTCGTTC